>DATMVI010000429.1:0-8256 GCA_035563275.1 Pyrinomonadaceae bacterium | reverse complement strand
TGACGAAGCGGCGCGCCCCGCGGACGCGGATGCCGAAACTCCCGCGGTCACGGAAGCCGAGACGGGTGCGCCCGCGGACGCCGGGACGCCCGAGGTGAGCGACCCGGAGACGGCCGCGCCCGCCGAGGCCGAGACGCACGCGGCCGCGCCGCCTCCGGCGGGCGAGCCCCCGACCGAGTCCGTCTTCTGCTCGCTCTCCGACGGCATCGTCCCGCTCGACGGCGACTTCTGCCGCGGTTGCAGCCGGCGCGTGACCGCCGACGACGGCGTCCACCACGCGCTGACGCCGGAACTGCTCAACCAACTCGGCTACGCCACCACCCCCGTCCCCGAGACCGAGGCGCAGGGCGAAGCCACGACCGAAGCGGGCGAGACGGACGAGCAGGCCGAATAAGAAACAGGGCGGCGGGCGGGTCGCAAGTAACGTCAGGGCTCACCTCTGACGTTACTTGCGACCCGCCCGCCGCTCCGTTTTAAAACCCCGCGCACCTCATTTGTAAAAAATATTCCGCAGGTGATTCACTCCGCTGACGGTTTCCGCTTTAGGGTTTGAAGCCCGAAGCCTGCCGAGCAGACGTGCGGCCAACACCGGCCGCGAAAAGCGTCAATCAAACCGGCGGCAGGCCGGAGATCGAACATGGGAAACGCCAAGACCACACGCCGAGACCGTCGCCTGCTCATCAACAGGGTCGAACTTTACAAGCCCTTCGCCTTCTACGCCGTCTTGCTCGTCGCGCTCAACGCCGCGGCGCTCCGCGGCGGCGACCACGCGCCCGCGGCCGTCGCCGCGTTCGTCTGCGCCGGCCTGCTCGCGTGGGGCCTCGTCGAGTATTCGATCCACCGCTGGGTCTTGCACCGCGAGCCGCGCCTCGACGACGCGCGGCTGCACGGCAACCGCGTCCACCTCGCGCACCACGCAGACCCTTACGCGCTCGACCGCCTCAACGTGCAGCTCTCCGAGAGCCTGCCCATCTGCGCCGCCTACTGCCTGCTCGCGTGGGCCGCGACCGGCAGTTGGCGCTCGATGACATTTCTCTACGACGGGCTGATGCTCGGCTACTTCTTCTACGAGTACCTCGACTATCAGGCGCACCACGGGGCGGCGCGCGGCCGCGTCGTCCGCTACTTCCGCCGCTACCACCTTTTGCACCACCACTGCGACGCCGAGGCGCGCTTCGGCGTCACCTCGCCGCTCTTCGACCTCGTCTTCGGCACCTACCGTGTCGAGCGCAAGACGACGCCCAGCGCCGGCCTCCACCACAGCGAAATCTAAAGGCGAGTAGCCAGTAGCCAGTAGCCAGTAGCCAGTAGCGCCCCGCGTTCGGGCCGCCGACGCTGACATACTGAAGCTTCGATGGCGAAGGTTTTTCTACTGACTACTGACTACTGACTACTGACTACTTCTTGAGGATTGCCCCATGCGCATCGCCATCATCTCGACCTACACGCACCCGACGCGCCAGCCGCGCAAGGAGCGCGGCATCATGCAGTCGGCCGTGCCGGAACTGATCGCCGCGCTCTGCCCCGACCACGCAGAGGTCGAGGTCTACAACGAGAAGGAGGCCGACATCCCCCTCGACCGCGACTGGGACTTGGTCTTCTTCTCCTACCTCCACTCCTACTACGAGCACACCAAAGTGCTCTCGACCTTGCTGCGCCGCCGCGGCATCAAGACCGTGGCCGGCGGCCGCCACGCCTCGCACTTCGCCGACGACTGCGAGCTCTACTTCGACGCGGTCGTCACCGGCGAGCCGGAGTCGAACGTGCCCGCCGTCGTCTCCGACTTCGAGCGCGGCCGCTTGCAGCGGCGTTACAACCTGCCCCCGCGCGGCCCCGAGGCGATCAAGCCCTACCGCTACGACCTCGTCGACTTCCGCACCAACAAGATTCGCCTGCCCGGCATCGAGGCTTCGCGCGGCTGCCCCTTCACGTGCAACTTCTGCGTGCTGACGGGGCACGAGAAGTACCGCTACCGCCCGGTGCAGGCCGTGGTTGACGAGATCAAATTCAAGATGAGCTGGAACCGGAACTACTTCGGCCTGCTCGCAGACGGCTTCCAGTTCCTCGACAACAACCTCGGCGGCAACGTCCGCTACCTGCGCGAGCTGTGCGAGGCGCTCGTCCCCCTGAAGAAGACGTGGGGCTGCGCGCTGACCTTCAACGTGCTGAAGGACGAGGAGACCGTGAGGCTGATGGCGCGCGCCGGCTGCCGCTACGTCTACACGGGGCTTGAGTCCCTGAACCCCGACTCCATCAAGGCGATGAACAAGGGTCAGAACAAGATCGGCGAGGTCGATAAAGTCATCCGGAGTTGTTTCGCCAACGGCATCATGCTCTCGTTCGGCCTGCTCGTCGGCTCGGACGGCGACACGCACGAGTACCTCGAACGCCTCCCCGAGTACCTCGCCGACCTGCGCTACTTCAACGTCACGTTCGTCGGCATCGTCTGCCCCTACCCGGAAACGCCCTTCTACCGCCAGCTAGCGCGCGAGGGGCGAATACTCCCCGACACGGTCAGCCGCGACTACGACGGCTACACGCTCTGCCACCGCCCCGAGGGGATGGGGCCGGCCGAGGTCGTCGAGCACTTCAAGCGCCTGTGCCGGCAGTTGGGGAGCCTGCCGAACGTGGCCCGCCACTACGGCTCGAAGCTGTGGGCGAGCGACGCGCCCGACTACAAGAAAGTGATCCTCGCCTCCGGCCCGGAAATCCTCAGCGTGCGCAACCCCATTAAGAATCCGGCGCGCACCTACGTCGCCGGCCGAGACCCCATCGAGGCGTGGGACGCGGCGATGATGGCGGAGCTGGGGTTGCCGCTCCAGAGTCTCAGCCCGCCGGCGGGCGCCGAGCGGAGGGTGGCGTAAAAGGGCGACGGGTGTCAGGCGTCGCGCGAAAGCAACCTGCCTTCCGACGCCCGACACCCGTCACCCGACGCCCCTCTCACAGTCGCCCGTAGAGCGCCGTCATCCCTTTCAGCCTCGCGGCCAACTCTTCGGTCAGGTCGCCTGCCTCGAAGCGCCAGCCCCAGTTGCCCTCGGCGCTGGCGGGGACGTTCATGCGGGCCTCGGAGCCGAGGCCGAGCACGTCCTGAAGCTGCGCGACCGAGACGACGGCGACCGACATCTGCACGGCGCGGATGAAGTCCCAGTTGATCTCTTCGCCTTCCGTGCCGAGGTACTTCAGACAGTTCTCGCGCTCGCGCCGCTCGCCCGCGCCCGCGCCCTCATTCGAGCGCGCCGCGAACCAGCCGACGACCGTGTCGTTGTCGTGCGTCCCCGTGTAGGCGAAGGAGGCGCGCGTGTACTCGTGCGGCAGGTGCGTGTCGTGCGGGTCGCCGCCGAAGGCGAACTGGAGGACGCGCATGCCGGGGAAGCCGAACTCGTCGCGCAGGCGGTGAACGTCGGGCGTGATCGTGCCGAGGTCTTCGGCGACGATGGGGAGTTCCTGTCCCATCGCGGCCCGCATCGCGTTGAAGATGTCGCGGCCCGGCGTCTCGACCCAGCGGCCGCGCTCGGCCGTGGCGTGGCCCGCGGGCACCTCCCACGCGGCGGCGAAGCCGCGGAAGTGGTCGAGCCTGACCACGTCCACCAGCTTCAAGGTCTCGCGCACGCGGTCAACCCACCAGCCGAAGCCGTCCTCGCGCATCCGCTCCCAATCGTAAATGGGGTTGCCCCAGAGCTGCCCCGTCTCGCTGAAGGCGTCGGGCGGGACGCCGGCCACGACCGCGGGCGCGCCCGCCCCGTCGAGCTTGAAGAGGCGAGGCCGCGCCCACACGTCGGCCGAGTTGTGCGCGACGAAGATGGGCATGTCGCCGACGACGCCGACGCCCCGCTCGTAAGCGTACTTCTTCAGCTTGAGCCACTGGCGGAAGAAGAGGTACTGGTAAAACTTGTGCGCCTCGACCGACTCGGCGAAGTCGCGCCGCGCCTCGGCAAGCGCCCCCGGCTCGCGCTTCGCCAAGCCGGGAACCCACTCGTGCCACGACGCGTCCGCGTTCTCGTCCCTGAGCGCGGCGAAGAGCGCGTAGTCTTCGAGCCAGAGCTTGGCGAAGTCGAGGAAGCCGCCGTAGTCTTCGCGCAAGCCCCCCCCGCGCCCCGACTTGAAATTGCGGAAGGCCCTCTCCAGCAGGCCGCGCTTGAACTCGATGGCCTTGCCGTAATCGACGCGCCCGGCCGGCACCCCCCCCGCGCCCGCGAGGTCGGCTTCGTCGAGGAGGTCGTCCTTCAACATCTCGTCGGGGCTGACGAGGTTCGTGTTGCCGGCGAAGGCGGAGAAGGACGAGTAAGGCGAGTCGCCGTAGCCGGTCGGCCCGAGCGGCATGATCTGCCAGTAACGTTGCCCGGCGGAGGCGAGCCAATCCACAAATTTGTAAGCCTCCCCGCCGAGGTCGCCGATGCCGTAGCGGCCCGGCAGAGAGGTCGGGTGGAGCAGGACGCCGCTTGATCTTTTGAATTTCATCGCCAGCCCTCGTTCGTCGGAAGTCGTCAGATGAATGATCGGTCGTCAGTTATGACCGGCCTTCGACATTTACACTGTCCGCTGCCGCGCAGATCGCCGGCGTGAAAAACTGATAACTCATTCCTCCGCCGTCAGCACCCAGCACCTTAAGACTTCCGCCACGCTCCACGCCTGCGCGACGCAGCCGCGCGCCGTGAAGGGCGGCTCGGCGTCGAAGATTTCGCTGATCGAGCCGACGCACGCCTCGTCCAGATGCGGGAGGAAGCCTTCGAGCAGGCGGCGCGCGCCGGCGCGGTCGCGCGGGTGAGTTTTCAGCCACGCGTCTATGAACGGGCCGATGAGCCAGCCCCAGACCGTGCCCTGATGGTAGGCGGCGTCGCGCGTCCGCAGGTCGCCGTGGTAGGTCGGCTTGTAGTCGGGGTGGTCGGGCGCCAGCGAGCGCAGGCCGACCGGCGTCAAAAGCTTCTCTCTCGCGACGTTGACCACCGACCCCCAGCGCGCCGGGTCGAGCGCCGGGTGCTTGAGCGAGACGGCGAGTAGTTGGTTCGGGCGGCAGGCCGCGTCGTCGCCGCCCTCGCCGTCGATCACGTCGTAGAGGTGCCCGCCCGCCTCGTACCAGAAGCGCCGGTTGAAGGATTCGTAGGCGCGCGCGGCGTGCGCGGCGAGCGCGTCGGCGCGGGGCGCGTCGCCGGCCTCGCGCTCCCAGCCTTCGAGCAGGCGGAGCGCGTTGTGCCAGAGCGCGTTGATCTCGACGGCCTTGCCGCGCCGCGGCGTCACCACCCAGCCGTCGCACTTCGCGTCCATCCAAGTCAGTTGATACCCTTCGGCCCCCTGACGCAGCAGGCCGTCCGCCTCGTCAACCTTGATGCCGAAGCGCGTGCCGCGCAGGTGTTGCTCGACGATGTCGCGCAGGCGCGGCAGGAGCGCGCCGAGCGTGGCGCCGTCGCCGGTCGCCCGCAGGTAGCGATCCACGGCGTGGAAGAACCAGAGCGTGGCGTCCGCCGTGTGATAAAGACCTTCGTTCGAGCCGTCGGGGAACATGTTCGGGATGAGGCCGTCGCGGACGTAGTGGCCGAAGGTGCGCAGAATCCAACCGGCCTCCCGGTGGCGGCCCGTCGTGACGGTCAAGCCTTCGAGGCTGATCATCGTGTCGCGGCCCCAGTCCGTGAACCAGTGGTAGCCGGCGATGACCGAGCGCAGCTCCTCGCCGGTGGCGCGCGCGCGGGCCGCCTCCTCCCGGCGGCCCGCGGGCGTGATGACGAACTGATCCGCGGCGAGGACGAGCTCGCCCGCGACGCCTTCGCGCGCGCGCGCGTCGGCGAGCGAGAGCAGGCGGCGACGCCTTTCGCCCTCGGCCTCGCGCGCGGCGTCGGGCGAGAGCGCGCGCATCGTCTCCCAGCGCTCGGTCGAGGCGACGAGCGTCGCGCCCCCGCCGGCCGTCAGGTCGACGCTGAAGTAGCCGGGGCTGTAGAGCTCGCCCGTGTGGTCGTAGCCGCGCCGCCGCTCGACGCGGTAGAGGAGGCGTTCGAGCTTGCGGCCGTCGAGCGTGAAGGTGGCGCGCGCGCCGTGGAGCTTGAGGCGCAGCGGCGGGTAGGCGTCGCCGGCCTGCGAAATCTCCAGACGGTCGCCGACGGCCGTCACCGCGTGGTCGGCCTCGACGGGCCGGCCGACCACGTCTTCGAGCGGGCGGAACTGCGCCGCCGGCCGCAGCTTCAGACGCACCGCGCCCTCGCCCGCGACGAGGCGGTAGGCGACGTGGACGGTGTTCTGGAGGTGCGGCATCAGGACGCGCTTCTCGACGACGGTTCCGTTCAGCTCGTAGAGCCACACGGGCAGGCCGTCTTCGAGGCGGAACTCGCGCAGGTGTCGCGCGCCGGGCAGCTCCAGCTCGCCGCCCGCGCGCTCCTGACCGCCGAGCTGGAAGCGCAGCCCGTCGGGCAGGCGCGCCCACTCGGAGAGGTGGTTGAGCATGACGGTGCGGCCGAGCGGGGTGGGCAGCGCCGAGACGAGCAGCCCGTGATAGCGCCGGGTCGGCACGCCCGCCACCGACCCGGAGGCGAACCCGCCCAGCCCGTTCGTCACCAGCCACTCGCGGTCGATCAAAGACTCGCCCGCGCGCGCGTCCTCCGCGTCGAAAGAGAGTTTGCGAATCAGCATGGTTATCTCAATTAAGAATTAAGAATTAAGAATTAAAAATTCGTGTGGCAAGGAAGCGCCCTTCAGGATTCCCGAACACAACATTCTTAATTCTTAATTCTTAATTCTTAATTGCCTTCGCCGCGACGGCCGCGTGGCCGGGGATGCGCCAGCCGCCGTCGGCGTCGGGCGGGGTCGCGCCGCAGCCGCCGTAGGCGACGGACTCGCTCGACCAGAGCAGTTCCCATTGCGCGCCTTCGGGCGGCGCGAGCAGAGGCTCGGGCGCGGGGTCGAGGCGGAGGTCGGCCCCGAGGTTGACGGCCAGCAGGCGGTCGCCCGCGCCGCCTTCGTCGTCGAAGAAGCGGAGCACGAAGGCTTCGGGGCCGAGCACCGCGCCGTCGAGGCCGCGCCGCCTCTGAAGGCTGAAGACCGGGTCTTCGCGCCGCAGCCGCAAGAGGTCTCGGTGTAGCGCGTACACTTGCGAGTGCCTCTCCCTTTCAGACAGATCGAGCTTGCAGCGCTCGAAGGTCGCCGGGTCGTGCGGGGCCGCGAGGCACGCGCGCGTCTCGGCGGTCGCGAGGCTGGGGAACTGCGCGAGGAATTCGGTGCGCCCCTCGCGCACCTTCTCGGCCAGCGCCGGCTCGTGGTCGGCGAAGTAGAGGAACGGGCCGGAGGCGGCGAACTCCTGACCCTGAAAGAGCATGGGCGTCGAGGGCGCGAGCAGCAGCAGCGCCGTCATCGCGCGCAGGCGGCCGGGGCTGGTCAGCTTGTCAACCCGCTCGCCGCGGCCGGAGTTGGCGACCTGATCGTGGTTCTGTATGAAGTTGACGAAGGCGGCCGGCTCGATGTCGAGCGAGGGCGTGCCGCGCCGCGCCCGCTGCCACTTGTAGCGCTGACCCTGAAAGAGGAAGCCGTACTTCAGGGCCGAGACGAACTCCTGCGGCGCGCCGCGGTGGTCGGTGTAGTAAGCCTCGCTCCTTCCGGTGAGCGCGACCATCGCGCTGTGGTGAAAGTCGTCGTTCCAGAGGCCGTCGAGTCCGCAGCCGCCCTCGGCGGCGGGGCGCATGAGGCGCGCGTGCTGCGGCTCGTTCTCGCCGACGACGATCGTCTCGCGGCCTCGGGCGGCCTCGCGCACGCGGCGCCCGACGGCGGCGACGATGTGCTCGGCCGACGAGTCGAAGATTTGCTGCGTGGCGTCGAGGCGCAGCCCGTCGAAGTGGAACTCCTCGACCCAGTAGGCGGCGTTCGCGAGGAAGAACTCGCGGACGGGGCGCGAGCCGGGGCCGTCGAAGTTGAGCGCCTCGCCCCACTCGGTGCGGTACTTTTCGGAGAAATACTCCGCGGCGAACTGCGAGAGGTAGTTGCCGTCGGGGCCGAGGTGGTTGTAAACCACGTCGAGGATGACCGCGACGCGGTGGCGGTGCGCCTCGTCCACGAAGCGGCGCAGGTCGTCCGGCTCGCCGTAGAGGCGCGTCGGGGCGAAGAGGTTGACGCCGTCGTAGCCCCAGCCGAAGCGGCCGGGGAAGTCCGAGACCGGCATCATCTCGACGCAGGTCACGCCGCACCGCGCCAGCTCGCGCAGCTCGCGCCGCGCCGCCTCCCAAGTGCCCTCGGGCGTGAACGTGCCGACGTGCATTTCGTAGACGACCTGCCCGCGCAAGG
>DATMVI010000428.1:0-2787 GCA_035563275.1 Pyrinomonadaceae bacterium | reverse complement strand
GTGCTCGACGGCCTCGGCGTGGACGGCGACGGCGCGCACGCCGCGCACGAGCACATCGTCGCCGACGCGGCCGTGCGCCGCGGCGCGCTCCTCGCCGCGCTCATCGCGACGCTTTAGGACGACGAAGCAGATGGACTTGTCGCACGTCGAAACGCCCGCGCAGCTGGAAGAGGCGCGGCGGCTCTTCAGGGAGTACGAGGCCGCCATCGGCGTCGACCTCTGCTTCCAGAACTTCGAGGCCGAGCTGCGCGGGCTGCCCGGCGACTACGCGCCGCCCTCGGGCCGCCTGCTCCTGCTCGTCGGCGCGGGCGGGCGCGCGCTCGGCTGCGTCGCCCTGCGCAAACTCGACGAAAGCGTCTGCGAGATGAAGCGACTCTACGTCGGGCCGGAGGCGCGCGGGACGGGCGCGGGGCGCAGGCTGGCCGGGGCCGTCATCGCCGAGGCGCGCGGCGCCGGCTACGAACGGATGCGGCTCGACACTCTGCCTTCGATGCGCGAGGCCATCGCGCTCTACCGCTCGCTCGGCTTCCGCGAGATCGAGCCGTACCGCTACAACCCCGTCGGCGGGAGCCTGTTCATGGAGTTAAAGCTCAAGGATTGAGGTGAGTGCCATGCGCCCGGAACGACCGTTCAGACTGCTTCTCGTCTTCGCCTTCCTTCTCGCCCCCGTCGCGCCCGCCTCCTCGGCCCGCGCCGCGTCGCGCGACCCGGTGCGCGCGCGGCGGGGGATGGTGGCCTCGACGAGCCGCATCGCGTCGCAGGCCGGCGTGGACGTTCTGCGGCGCGGCGGCAACGCCGTGGACGCGGCCGTCGCCGTGGCGCTCGCCCTCGCCGTGACCTACCCCTCGGCGGGCAACCTCGGCGGCGGCGGCTTCATGATGATCCGCCTGAGCGACGGGCGCGCGACCGCCATCGATTACCGCGAGATGGCCCCGGCCGCCGCGCACCGCAACGTCTACCTCGACGCGCAGGGCAACCTCATCAAAGGCGAAGGCTCCTCGACGCTCGGCTACCGCGCGTCGGGCGTGCCGGGCACGGTCGCCGGGATGGAGCTGGCGCTGAAGAAGTACGGCTCGGGCCGCTTCACGTGGGCGCAGCTCGTCGAGCCGGCGCGGCGGCTCGCCGCCGAGGGCTTCGCCGTGCCCCACAGCCTCGCGCGCTCGCTGCGCGGCAACGCCGCGGAGCTCGGCCTCTACCCCGAGACGAAAAAGATTTACCTCGCCGGCGGCCGCTTCCTCCGAGAGGGCGAGACGTGGCGGCAGCCCGAGCTGGCCCAGACCTTCGCGCGCCTCCAGCGCCTCGGCCCGCGCGAGTTCTACGAGGGGCGCACGGCCCGGCTCATCGCCGAGGACATGCGGCGCCACAACGGCCTCATCACGCTCGAAGACATGAAGAACTACGTCGCCAAAGAGCGCGAGCCGCTGCGGACGACCTACCGCGGCTTCGAGGTCATCTCGATGCCGCCGCCTTCGTCGGGCGGCGCGGTACTCATCGAGATGCTCAACATCCTCGAAGGCTTCGACCTCCGCAACCTCGGCTGGTCTTCCTCCGACCGCTACCACCTGACGGCCGAGGCGATGCGCCGCGCCTTCGCCGACCGCGCCGAGTACATGGGCGACGCCGACTTCGTCAGCGTCCCCGTCGCGGGGCTGATCGACAAGGCTTACGCCGAGCGGCTGCGCCGCGGGATCCGCCGCGACCGCGCCTCGACGAGCGAGGAGGTGCGCGCGGGCCGCCCGGCCGGCGCGGAGTCCGAGGAGACGACCCACTTCACCGTGGTGGACGCGGCCGGCAACTGCGTGTCGAACACCTACACCTTGAACGACGGCTACGGCTCGAAGGTGACCGCCCGCGGCACCGGCATCCTGATGAACAACGAGATGGACGACTTCGCGGCCAAGCCCGGCACGCCGAACCTCTACGGGCTCATTCAGGGCGAGCGCAACGCCGTCGCCCCGCGCAAGCGCCCGCTCTCGGCGATGACGCCGACCTTCGTCATGCGCCGCGACGGCACGCTCTGGTTCGCCGTCGGCTCGCCCGGCGGCCCGACCATCATCAACACCGTCCTCCAGGTCATCACCAACGTCGTAGACTTCGACATGAACATCCAGCAGGCGATTGACGCGCCGCGCATCCACCACCAATGGCTGCCCGACGAGATCGTCTACGAGCCTTACGGGATGAGCGCCGACACCTTCCGCGCGCTCGAATCGCGCGGCCACCGCATCACCGCCCGGCCGCGCTACATGGGCGACGCGCAGGCCGTCATGATCGAAGAGGGCACGGGCGTCCGCCTCGGCGCGAGCGACCCGCGGCAGGCCGGCGAGCCGGTCGGCTACTGAAATCTTTGATTTCGGATTCGCGGTTGGAGGCTGCCGGCCGGCGGCCTTCGGTCATCGGCGTCTTGCCTTTAGCGGGCGACGGGCGGCTGAGGCATAATGGCGGCTCGCCTGCTGGCAAAAGACTATGAGACAGAGCATCGCGCACATTGCTTTGGTGGTCAACGACTATGACGAAGCCATAAAATTCTACGTCGATAAATTAAATTTCACCCTGATCGAAGACACCCCTCAGAGCGAGACGAAGCGCTGGGTTCTGGTCGCGCCGCGAGGCTCGCAGGAATGTTGCCTGCTGCTGGCTAAAGGTGTCGGCGAGGGGCAGAGAAGCCGCGTCGGGAACCAGACGGGCGGGCGGGTTTTTCTGTTTTTGAAGACCGACGATTTTTGGAGGGATTATAAAAACATGGAGGCGCGGGGCGTAAAATTTGTCAGACAACCGAAAAATGAG
>DATMVI010000427.1:0-12496 GCA_035563275.1 Pyrinomonadaceae bacterium | reverse complement strand
GCAGCTCGCGCCGCGCCGCCTCCCAGGTGCCCTCGGGCGTGAACGTCCCCGTGTGCAGCTCGTAGATGACTTGGCCCTTGAGCGAAGCGCCGCGCCACCCCCCGTCAGTCCAGCGGAACGCGCTCGGGTCAACGACGCGCGAGGGGCCGTGCGGCCCGCGCGGCTGGAAGCGCGAGCACGGGTCCGAGTACGGCCCCGCGCCGCCGTCGAGCCTGAAGCGGTAGTCGGTGCCGGCGCGGGCGCGCGCGACGCGGCCGGAGAAGTGACCTTCCTCCTCGGCCCGCAGCTCGAAGGCTTCGGCGCGGCCGCCGTCCTCGACGACGACCTCGACGCGGCGGCGCCGCGGCGCCCACACGCGGAAGTGAACGCCCCCCTCGGGCGAAGCCTCCGCCCCGCACGGAAGCCTCCGAAAATTTACAGGTTCCATCGCCCGGCTCTGCTCGTTGACGGTTTTGATTCTGGCCCAGATTCTAAACGGCCCCGCGCCGAAAAGACTAACGGCGGCGCGCGCGCCGTCCGAGTGTGCGTAAGCGTACCGTGAAAGTCGCCCGTTTCGGCTAAAATGGCGGACACTAAACTCCCGCCCCAAAGTTTAGACCTGTACCCGGCGAATGTTTTCGAGCGGGCCTGTGCGCCCGCGCTTCGACCTCACGGCTTTAGGTTCGGAGGTGTTGACATGTTCTCTTCGTCGAGCATGCGGGAAGGCGGCGTTTACCTTTTGCCGGACGGCGCTAAAGTTATCGCCACGCGCGACCACCGCGGCGGTTATTTCCTCTACACGCCGGAAGTCTGGAGGGCCTTTCGCGGCTGGGGGCCGGCCGAATACGACGTGACGCCCGAAGGCCCCATCGTCACCTGCGCCGGCCAGCGCACGCCGTGGAGCGTCAAAGACCTCCGCGACACCGGCGAGACCGTCAAGGCGCAGGTGCGTTACTACACGGACTACAAGCAGGACGACCGCGCCCTGCACCTGCTCAGCCCCGCCGCGGCGCCCCGCGTCGTCCACCGCTAAGGGCGGCAGTCCCGGCCGCCGGGGAGGGCGTCTCAGGGAAGGCGAAAGTGAAGGACGAGAGCCACCGCGGCCTTCGTCTTCCACTTTCGCCTTTTGCTTTGCGCGGGTCGTCCCCCGCCCCCGTCAAGGACGGCCTCGCGTCCGCTCCCGCCTTGCGAAAGCCGACCGGCCGCTTTAAAAAATCTTCGTGCAGACGTTGCCGATTGATGCGCTGTTGCCGGAGGTCTTAACGGTTCTCGGGCGCGGGCCGAGCCTTGTCGTGGAGGCCCCGCCGGGCGCGGGCAAGACGACGCGCGTCCCGCCCCTTCTGCTCGACGACGCCGTGAGCGGCGGGCGCGAGGTGTGGGTGTTGGAGCCGCGGCGGCTGGCGGCGCGTCTGTCGGCGCGGCGCGTGGCCGAGGAGCGCGGCGAGCGCCTCGGCGAGACGGTCGGCTATCAGGTGCGCTTTGAGGAGGTGGCGGGGCCGCGGACGCGCCTGCGGTTTTTGACCGAGGGCGTGCTGACGCGGCGGATGCTTTCAGACCCGCGTCTGGGGCAGGTCGGCGTCGTCATCCTCGACGAGTTCCACGAGCGCCACCTGCAAGCCGACCTCGCGCTCGCCCTGCTCAAGCGCCTGCAAAAGCAGTCGCGGCCCGACCTGAAGCTCGTCGCCATGTCGGCCACGCTCGACGCCGCGCCGCTCGCGCGCTACCTCGACGACTGCCCCGTCCTGCGCTCCGAGGGCCGCCGCTTCGAGGTCGCCGTCGAGCACCTCACGCGCGAGGACGCGCGCCCGCTCGAAGCGCAGGTCGAGGCGGCCGTCGGACGCCTCTGCGCCGAGGGCCTCGACGGCGACGTGCTCGTCTTCCTGCCGGGCGCGGCCGCCATCCGGCGGGCGCAAAGCTCGTGCGCGCGCCTCGCCGCGGAGCACGACCTGCTCGTCCTGCCCCTGCACGGCGAGTTGCCGGCCGAGGAACAAGACCGCGCCGTGCGACCCGCCGGGCGGCGCAAGCTGATTCTTTCGACCAACGTGGCCGAGACTTCGGTGACGATTGAGGGCGTGGTGGCCGTCGTCGATTCGGGGCTGGCGCGAGTCGCCGGCCACTCGCCGTGGTCGGGCTTGCCGGCCCTACAGGTGGCGAGGGTCAGTCAGGCTTCGGCCGCGCAGCGCGCGGGGCGGGCCGGCCGGACGCGCGCCGGTCGCTGCCTGCGGCTCTACACGGCGCAGGACTTTGCCGCCCGGCCGCCGCACGAGACGCCCGAGGTGAGGCGGCTCGATCTCGCCGAGGCGGTGCTGGAACTGCGCGCGGCGGGCGTCAGCGGCCTCGGCGAGTTCGACTGGTACGAGGCCCCGGCCCCGGAAGCGCTCGCCGCCGCCGAAACTCTGCTCGCGCGCCTCGGCGCGACCGGCGCGGGCGGCGAATTGACGCCGCTCGGCCGGAGGATGCTGCGCCTGCCCCTGCACCCGCGGCTGGCGCGCATCGTGGCCGAGGGCGAGGCGCGCGGCGTCGGGCGCGAGGCGTGCGTCGTCGCGGCGCTCGCGGCCGAGCGCGACATACGGGCCGGGGGCGATTTGTTCGGCGCGCGCGCCGGGGCGGGCGAGGGGCGCGAGAGGCGGAAGGGCGCGCGCCGCGGCTCGTCGGACTTGCTCGAACTCTTCGACCTCTTCGAGTCGGCGCGGGCGGCGCGGTTCGCGCCGTCGGCTTTGAGCGCGTTGGGGCTGAACGCGGCGGCCGTGCGCCACGTCGAGCGGGCGCGCCGGCAGTTGCAGGGCGCGCTCGGGGGCGGCCCGAGGAAACCTGAAGGCGGCGCGGGCGATAACCTTTCGACGGAGCGCGAGGAGGCGCTGCTCGTCTCGGTGCTCGCCGGCTACCCCGACCGCGTCGCGCGCCGCCGCGACGTGAAAGACGAAATCGGGGAACTGCTTTTGTCAGGGGGCGGCACGGCGCTGCTCGCGCCCGAGAGCGTCGTGCGCGGGGCCGAGTTCCTCGTCGCCGTGGACGCCGAGGCGCGCAGGCCCTCGGGGCGCGACGCCGTCCGCGCCCGCGGCGCGCAGGCCGTCGTGCGGGTCGCCAGCGCGATTGAGCCGGACTGGCTGCTCGACCTCTTCGCCGAACAGCTCGCCGAGCGCGCCGAGGCCCGCTGGAACGCGCAGGCCGAGCGCGCCGAGGTCTTCGGCCGGCTCCTCTACGACCAACTGCTGATCGACGAGTGGCGCGCGCGCGGCGGCGCCGGGGGCGAGGAGGCTGCGCGCGTGCTGGCCGCAGCCGCGCTCGACGCGGGGCCTTCGGCCTTCGTCGAGCGCGAGGCGCTGGAGCGTTTCCTCGCGCGCGCCGAGTTCGTGGCGCGCGTCTTCCCCGAAGCAAATTTCCCGGCGCTCGGGGAGGAGGAGGCGCGGGCGGCGCTCGCCGAGATGTGCGAGGGCAGGCGCTCGTTCGCCGAATTGCGCGAGGCGGCGCGCGGGGGCGAGTTGTTCGAGATTTTGCGCCGCCGCCTGACGCCCGAGCAGTCGAGGCTTTTGGCGCAGATGGCCCCGGAGCGCGTGGCGCTGGCCGGCGGCCGGCAGGCGCGCGTCTCCTACGAGGCGGGACGCGACCCTTTCGTCGCCTCGCGGCTTCAGGACTTCTTCGGGATGCGCGAGGGGCCGCGCATCGCGGGCGGGCGCGCGCCGCTCGTGCTCCACCTGCTCGCGCCCAACCGCCGGCCCGTGCAGGTGACGACCGACCTCGCCGGCTTCTGGGAGCGCCACTACCCGCGGGCGCGGCGCGAGCTGGGCCGCCGCTACCCGCGCCACGCGTGGCCCGAAAACCCTTTACGAAACCTGCCGATTGTGTGAACGTATAACAACGACCGGCGAGCGTCGCCCCACCCGCGCCCCCTCCCCGCCGCGCGCGACACGCGCCCTTGAGCGTCCGGATGAGTTCTGATTTATAATCGGGATACTGATTGCAATCCCCTTAACTCCAACTCCAAAGGATCAGAGAGCACATGCCAGAGTTACGAGGTAAACAGGCCACGGAAGACGTGAAGGAAGAGTGGAAGCGGGCCTACAGGTACTACCAGCAAGCGCCCGGCGTACCGCACAACAAGAAACTCGACCGCACCGAGCGGATCAATTTCGTCGCGCAGTCGATGAACCTGACGCGCAAGCAGGCCAAGCGGCGCGTCAAGAACTTCGAGGCGTGGCAGCGCAACATCAAGAAGGGCCTCGTCACCCCGTGACGACCCTCCCACCTGAAACACTCCGAGCAATCCTCCCCTCACAACTTGTTCGGCTCTGAACGGCGGCGGCGCAACACCCGGCCCGAACCGCGAAGACGGAAGTTTCTCTGCCGGCGGCCCGCCCGTGGGGCCGCCCTTCCTTTTCCCGGGCGGTGATTGAAACGGGCGCGGCTCTGCGCGTTAAGAGTCGGGCGGGACAGGCCCGCCGGGACGGAAAACTCAAAAGCCCAACCGGGCCGCCGCGATTCATACTGAAAGGATTCATCCCCATGCACGCCAGACGCTTCCTCTACGCCACGCTGTTGCTGCTCTGCTGCGCGACGGCCGCGAGCGCCGACATCAAGATTAAGTCCCGCAGCAGCTTCGCGGGCCAAGCCGGCCCCGAGACGACCACCTACATCAAGGGCAAGCGCCAGCGCTCCGAGATGCCCGGCGGCATCGCGACCGTCACCATGTGCGACCTGAGCCGCACCGTAATGATGAACGGCTCGACCAGAACCTACACGGTGACGCCCTTCGACAGCGGCCCGACGCCCGCGGCGACGCGGGCCGCGGCCGCCGCCACGATGCCCGCGCCCGCCGAGCGCGGCGGCGTCATCACCACGACGATGACCGTCACCGACACGGGCGAGCGCAAGCAGATGTTCGGCTACACCGCGCGCCGCCTCAAGACCTCGATGGTCACCGAGTCGTCGCCCGACTCCTGCACGCCGATGAAGTCGCGCATGGAGTCCGACGGCTGGTACATAGACTTCAGCGTCGGCTTCGACTGCTACGACAAGGGCGCCGCCTCCTACAGCTCGACGAACCGGCAGGGCTGCCGCGACACCTACCGCATGAAGCAGGTCGGCACGGCCCGCGCCGGCTACCCCGTCCACGTCACCACCACGATGTTCGACGAGACGGGCCGCCAGACCACGAGCTTCACGCACGAGGTCATCGAAATCTCGAAGGCCGTGCTCGACGCCGCGCTCTTCGAAGTCCCGGCCGGCTACCGCGAGGTCAAAGACGCCACACAGCTCTACACCGGCGCGCCCGCTGACGACGGCGGCGCCGACGCCGACGCCGGCATGAACGACGAAGGCGCCGCGGCCGACAACGACGCCGCCGCCCGCCAGAGCGCCGGCGCGCCGGCGGCGGGCGCCGCCCCGAGACGCGACGAGGAGGTCGCCCCGAAGGCCGCGCCGAGTAAGCCGTCCTCGCTGAAGCGGCGCGTGGTCAGGGGTCTCGGGTTTTAGAGCGGCTCGCGGAACAACTTAGCTCTCGTTAAGAGGCGGGCCGTGCTCGCCTCTTAACGTTCGTCGGGATGCGCAATCGCGGGGGGCGCCGGAGGGGGCGCTTCGGGGAGAAGTTAAACGCCGCCCGGTTCGCCCGCGTGAACGATTATGTTAAAAGCTAACGGCGCGGCCGTCTTCCTGCCGGCGCTGCTCCCGGCCGCCGCGCCCCGACAAACGGCTACTGCTTCCTGAGAGGACGAAACGATGAAGAGGTGTGCGCAGTTGCGCGCGGCGTGCTTCGTGCTGGCGCTGTTGGCGGGCGGCGGGGCGGCGGCGGCGCAGGTCGATTGGGAGACGACGACTCACGACCGCGGCCAGATTCGCTTCGCGCGCGGCAGCAACTCGGCCGTCGTCCGGGGCCGCATCACGCGCGCCGACCGCGACCAGTACATGATCCGCGCGCGCGCCGGTCAGGTGATGACCGTGCGGCTCGACGCGGCCGACCCGCGCGTGGGCTTCGACGTTTTCGTGACGACCGGCCTTGAGGCTCTGCCCGTGACCGAGGCCGACCGGTTGCAGCGCGAGTGGTCGGGCCGTCTGCCCGAGGGCGACGAGTATTACATCAACGTGCTGACGCCGGGCGCGGGCGGGGCCTACTCGTTCGAGGTGAGGATTGATAACGCCGCGCCGACGCGCCCTGCGCGCCAGCCCGTCGCCGCGACGGGGGTCGCGCGCGAGTTCCGGCCGCTGCTGGTGAGGCTCCGGCGGGCGGGCGTGCCCGTGCTGCTGCCCGACGACCTGCCGGCCTCGGTGCGCGAAGACCGGCTCTACGTGGACGGCGGCCCGAGCGAGGGCGGCTACGACGTGACGCTCGCGCTCGCGCCCGACTGCGGCGGCGCGAACGCCTGCACGGTCGGTTCCTTCAGCGCGCAGAGGGGCGGCGCGTTGGTGGAGGAACTGGAGCAGGTCACGCTGGCCGGCGGCGTCCGCGGCTCCTACAAGGGGCTGACCTGCGGGGCCTCTTGCAGCCCGGCCATGATCGAGTGGGTCGCCGACGGCGTGCTCTACACCATCCAACTGAAGCTCAACGCCGGCGGCGACGCGGGCGACAAGAGGGAACTAATCAAACTCGCCAACTCGTCCATCACGGCCGGCCCGAGGTAGAAGTTTCGGACAAGCAGAAGCCCGGCCGCGAGGGGGGCGTCTGATGATGAATCTTCAGACGCCCCCCTCGCGGCCGGGCTGCTTATTCGAACCCGAAACTGCTACGCGCCGCCGACGGTCATCTCGCTGATGAGAATCGTCGGGGAGGCCGTGCCGCCGAAGCGGAAGCTGAGGTCGTTGCCGACCGCGGTGATGTTCTTGAGGATGTCGAGCGCGTTGCCCGCGAGCGTCATCTCCTGCACGGGGTAGGTGACCTCGCCGTTCTCGATCCAGAAGCCGGCCGCCCCGCGCGAGATGTCGCCCGTCACGTAGTTGACGCCCTGCCCGAACAGCGCCTTCAGGTAGAGGCCGTTCTTCACGCTCTTGACCATCTCCTTCGGGTCGCTCGCGCCGGCCTTCAGGTACAGGTTCGTCGAGCCGACGCCCGGCATCGACTGGTAGCTGCGCGCCGCGTGGCCCGTCGGCTTCAGGCCGAGCCGCCGCGCCGCGTAGGCGTCGCAGACGTAAGACTTGAGCACGCCCTTGTCCACCAGCGTCATCGAGGCCGACTTGACGCCCTCGGCGTCGAAGGGGCGCGAGGCCGGCCCGTCGGGGATGACGGCGTCGTCCACGACCGTGATGAGCGGCGAGGCGATCTCCTGCCCGACGCGGTCGGCGAGGAAGGACGACTTGCGGTAGACGCTGCGGCCCGACGCGGCGTTGAAGAGCATCGAGATGAAGCCGCGCGCGACGAGCGGGTCGAGCACCACGGGAACCTTCTGCGACTTCGGCTTGCGCCCGCCGAGCTTGGCGACGGTGCGGCGCGCCGCCTCCTCGCCGATCTCCTTCGGCGAGGCCAGACGGTTGACGAAGCGGTTGAACGAGTACCAGTAGTCCTTCTGCTTGACCCCGTTCTCCTCGGCGAGGAAGGAGGTGGAGAGGCTGGCGACGGTCGTCCGGTATTGGCCCGTGAACCCGTCGGAGTTGGCGAGCGTGTACTGGTTCGTCGAGTCGTACCACGAAGACCCCTCGGTGTTCGTGATCCGCTTGTCGAACTTCATCCCGGCCGCCTCCATCTCGCGCGCCATGTCGAGCTTCTTCTCGGGCGACATCCGCGCGAGCGTCTCGTCGAAGAGGTCGAGCCGCCCCTCGTGCGCGCCGAGGTGCTCTTTGGGCGCGAGGCCGTTGTGCGGGTCGGCGCTCGACACCTTGACGATGTCGAGCGTGTCGGAGACGAGCTGCTTGACCGACTTGCCGGTGAAGTCGGTGGTGTAGGTGAGCGCCGTCGCGCCGTTCTTGATGATGCGGAGGCCGAGGCCCTTCGAGATGTTCTGTTCGAGCTTCTCGATCTTGCCGAGGCGCACGTCGGTGTTGAACTCGCTGCTGTCCATGACCAGCACGTCGCAGGCGTCCACGCCCTGCTTGCGCATCGCGGCGACGAGTTCGGTGGCGAGATTGCGGTAGTCCATTCTGTTCTTCTCCCTTCGCCGCCCTTAAGCCTTCCTGACCTTCGTGCCGCCGACGGTGATCTCACTCACCTTGACGGTCGGGATGCCCATCCCGACGGGCACCGACTGGCCGTTCTTGCCGCACGTCCAGCCGCCGTCGGCGAACTTCAGGTCGTTGCCGACCATCGTCACCTTCGTCATCACGTCGGGGCCGTTGCCGATCAGCGTCACGTCCTTGAGCGGGGCCGTGAGCTTGCCGTCCTCGATGCGGTAGCTCTCCAAGACGGTGAAGGTGAAGTCGCCTTTGGTGATGTCGACCTGACCGCCGGCGAAGCGCTTGGCGTAGATGCCGTTCTTGACCGACTTGATGATCTCCTCGGGGTCGCTCTTGCCGGGCAGCATGTAGGTGTTCGTCATGCGGGCCATCGGCGCGTAGTTGTAAGCCTCGCGGCGGCCGTTGCCCGTCGGCTTGACGCCCAACTGCTTGGCGCTGATGCGGTCGCACATGTAGCCGCGCAGCGTGCCCCGCTCGATGAGCGTCGTGGCGGTGGGCATGTTGCCCTCGTCGTCCACGTTGATGGTGCCGCGCATGTTCTCGAACAGGCCCTCGTCGATGACGGTGCAGAGGTCGGAGGCGACCTTCTGGCCGACGCGGCTCGAATAGTTCGAGAGCTTCTTCCAGTTGAAGTCGGCTTCGAGGCCGTGGCCGACCGCCTCGTGCAGCAGCACGGCCGAGTCGCCGGGGCCTAAGACGACGGTCTGCGGGCCGGCTTCGACCTCCTGCGCGCCGAGGTTGAGGACGGCGAGCTTGGCGGCCTCTTTGGCGATGGCGGCCGCGCCGCGCTTCTTGTTGAAGTATTCGAGGCCGATGCGGCCGCCGCCGGTCTCGTAAGCCTGCTGGCGGTTCTTGCCCTCCTCGGCGATGCACCCGGCCGTGAAGGTGAAGACCGGCTGCATGTCCTGCCAGAAGCGGCCCTCGCTGTTGGCGTAGGCGAGGTACTTGACCTCGTCGTTGAAGAAGACCTGCGTGCGGACGATCTTCGGGCTGTAAGCCTTCGCCGCCTCGTTGGCCTCCTTGATGAGCGCGAGCTTGCGGCCGAGGTCGGCCGAGGTCACGGGGTCGACGACCGGGTAGAGGTTCTTCGGGGTCAGCTCGCTGACGCCGACCGACTTGACGCGGGCCGTGCGGTCGTTGGCGATGGCCGCGGCCGAGGCCGCCGCCGCGAGCATCTTCTCCATCGAGAGGTCTTCGGAGAAGGCGTAGCCGACCTGATCGCCCTTGACGGCGCGGATGCCGACGCCGGAGACGATGCCGCGCCGGGCCGACTTGACCTGATCCTCCTCGAACGTGAGGTTCGAGTTGACGCGGTACTCGAAAAAGAGGTCGGCGAAGTCGGCGCCCTTCGAGAGCGCCGCGCCGAGCAGGCGGTCCAGTTCCTCTTTGCCCACCTGAAAGTAGGTGTCGAGGACGGGGAGGTTCTTCAACTGTTCGCCGGCCACGACGCGGCCGAGCCAGAGGTCGCTGGTCGCGGCCGCCGCCAGCGCGAGCGAGCCTTTCACCATGAATTCGCGTCTCTTCATACGCATCCTCATCCTTCCGGGCCGCGCGGTTGCCGGCGGCCCCAAGTCCTTCTAAGGGTCTCAATTATCGGGTCGGCGGCCCGGCGGGAAGCCGCGCGCCGCGTCTCTTCGTCGGGGCAGGCTGTAACGATTGTGCGAAGCGGAATGTTCCGGCCCTGAGGCGCCGGCCCCGCGGGCCTTGGGCCGCGCCTCCGCGTCGCCCGCGAGAAGCCGGGCAGTATAGTTCAAAGGCGGCGGGCCGGGACGGATTTGTGACGAAATGCGTTATCCGGTGACGAAGCGCCGCCAGTAGGTGACGGGCCGCGCCCCTCCCCGCCGCATGACCGTTTACGGACTGTGCGCCAAAAGTTCTGACTCGGGCAAAAAGTTGGCGGGCTAGGGTTTGTGCTTCGGCTTGGCGGGCAGCTTGGTGGGCAGTTCGAGGTCGTCGTTAATCAGCACGTCCACGCAGACGCCTGCCGCCTCGGCGTACCGCAGGAGAATAGGTAAGGGCGGCTCGTTCTTCCCTAACTCGTACTCTGAAATCCTCGAATAGTGAATATCGAATCCCAGACGGCTAAGCATCTCCGTTTGGGAAAGGCCCAACGCGGTACGGACTTGCCGTAGTTTCTCGGGCAGGCGGTTCGGCCTCAGACGCGCTTTCCTGCCCATCAGAAGTTGCCTCCCGACGGGTTGCGTTTTCGCGTAAATAGGCGTAGGCTGTGGCCGGTTAATCGAATCGCCGTGAGTATGAACCTCTCAAGCTCAACGGCGATGCTCATCTCTCTGAGGTTGAGGGTGAGCTACGCATCCGACCGTTGCCTAATTTTCAAAGACTGGAACGCCGGCAGGATACCACAGGGAGCTTCACGCTATGGGCATTTACGTCGGGGATTAGATAGAGATGCGAGGGGTCAGCCCGCATCTCTTCGCCCGCCCGCCTTCGGCCAGAGGCGGGCGGCGCGCGGGGCCGCGTATGCGTTGGTGGGACGCTGCGCGGCCCCGTCGCAATTTAGAGAGACTGAGCTTCTACTACCAAGTGAATCAGGGGCGGTTTACGGATCATTACTACAGACGCTCCAACGTCGAGACGACATTAAGCATGGGGCTTTTTGTGCAAAGCACCGTTTTGTGGCTTTGCCCTTAAAGACTGTTCTGACCTCGAAGTAAGAGGTCTGACTATAAATTCGGCGGGCCTTCTTTCTTCGGGCGGGGTTTAATTAAAAGGTCCGTGCCTTTGTGATTCAGCCACAGTTCGACTTTACCCTCTGAGGTGATTCTGGCTATGAACGGGCGGCGTTGATTCTCTAGGATGCCAATGATTTTGGGGAGCGCTTTAGTTATTGCCTGTGCATTTTCCTCACCTGTTGCCCCGGTCTTAATAAGAAAAAAAGCGGCGAGGCCGTGTCTGAATATGGCCTCCCGCTCAAGCGGATTCTTCTTAATGGCTTTGTCCTTAGCTAGGACAATCCAGCCTTCCTTACCACACTTCTCAAGCCACTCCGTATCAGGGGCATCATGCGCGAAATAATCGGCATGGACTTCAACGGTGAGGCCGATTTTACGAAGGGCGTCAGGAACTATTACCCTACCTAGCGACCTGTCTACAAAGAACGTGAAAGGCTCAAGCCGCTTTTCGGGTATCTCCTTCGTATCGGATTGCTTCTTCGACTTGCGCCGGCGTGATGTCATAGTCCTTAGCCAAGTCGTCGAAGGTATCCCCCGCGTAAAACCTTTCCGCAATAATGTCGGTGGGGACGCCGGTGCCGACTAGGACTGGCCTGCCGAATGAAATCAACGGGTCAATCATCACCCTCTTAGGTTCGTCAAAAGACGGCTCTTTCTTGAGGAAGGGGTAAAGGCGCACCACGCCCACGTTTATGTTTCTATCAATGCGCCGCAAATACTCAGACACAACCTCTTTCATTTCTACTTGACCATTCTCAGAAATATTTATCAGTTGGTCTAAATCCCTAATGAATAGATTTACACCGTCCGTCTCAAAAAGACGATCTGCCAGAGGATGGCGCGAGGGATAACGTTCTTCGAGAAAATTCAGCCCCCTACGAACTTTAGGGAAGGGAACATTTTCGAGGCGGCGCATCCCACCGAGGACGTGCGCCTCTACCAGATTCATAAATGACAGGACGGGTACGTCAGGCTTTGGCAACTTAATGACAGGGTCAAGAAGCCGCTCCCCCTGCATGGTCTGATACTTCCACCCCATGACCCAGTCCCTAATTGTCCTTTGGGGGATTTTAAGATAACGAGAGGCGCGCGGTATTGAATAGAGAGGAACCTCCCGCGGGTCTTCGCCGCCGTAAGTTCTCTTAATGCGCTGCCTGTAGGTTAAGTTGGCCATCGCGTGACCTTAAATGGGTGGAACAATATAACTAATAGCGCAGTATACAGAATCCAGCCCCCTATTGGAATGATTATTAAGAAGGTGAACTCATAGCCCTCCCGCACAACACCAACTATCCCCCTATCCACTTAAGCGTAAGAAAGTAAGCGAATAGCTCTCGGCCGTGTGTGAAACATTGTATCATGCACGCAATTTTATGGGCAATAAAGAATGGCCCTTTAGGACTGTGCCGTATCACTTCAACTGTAGCGTTAGCTGTCGCGTAACCCGACACGCGGGCGGGGGCGGGGGCGGGGGGTAAATGGCTGTCGGGCCGCCGATTAGGCGGTTGGGCGGCGCGGCATGGGAGTTGTTAAGCAGGGTGGCAGGAGGATAGGACATGACGACATATAATCTGAAGGGCAAAATCGCTAGTGCTGTGTAACAGTAGTTGTTGTAGGAATGAGCCCGCCTCTTGTATGCTGCCGACATGCCTAGGAAAGCACAGCCCGTCAGCTTAACCGACGACGAACTCCGCTCTTTGACAGCGCTCACTAAGCGCGGCAAGACT
>DATMVI010000426.1:0-3950 GCA_035563275.1 Pyrinomonadaceae bacterium | reverse complement strand
TCGCCCCCGCGCGCCACCTCGTCGCGCTGCGCGCGCTCCTCCTTGAGGAGTGAGGTCTCGTACTTCACGTCGCCGACGAGGGTGTCCATGACGGCCTTGGCGAAGCCGAGGATGGCGGGGCCTAAGACGACGCCGGGGATGCCGAAGGCGTAGACGCCGGAGACGAGCGCCACCAGCATCCAGTAGAAGTTGAAAGTGCCGGCCCCGCGCGCCGCCAGTTGCGGCCGCAGCAGCAGGGACGACGAGGCCGTCATCAGCACGCCGACGAGGAGGTAGACGCCGGCCGCCGTCGGGCTGTCGCGGAAGACGAGCAGGTAGACGCTGACGGGGATGTAGACGGCCCACTCGCCGAGGAGCGGGAAGAAGCCGATGACGAAGGT
This sequence comes from Pyrinomonadaceae bacterium, assembly GCA_035563275.1. Classification (GTDB taxonomy): domain Bacteria; phylum Acidobacteriota; class Blastocatellia; order Pyrinomonadales; family Pyrinomonadaceae; genus QHXN01. Next base: position 3,570 of record DATMVI010000426.1, on the reverse strand, counting down.
GAGGAGCGCGAGCACCACCGCCAGCGGCACGCCGAAGATGAGGTTGAGGACGAGGATGACGAGCGCCTTCAAAGACTGGTCGATCATCACGGCCAGAAGCGCCCCGCGCAGCGCGCCGCCGACGTTCGTCCCCAGACGCTCGTAGAGCGGCAGGAACTCGCCCGGCACCCGCAGCTTGAGGTAGGCCGTGAGCCGGGTGCGCTGCGTCAGCACGTAGAAGACGGTGAAGAAGAAGACGGTGGCCGAGACGAGCAGCAGCGCCGACTTCTCGCGCGCCTCCTCGATGGCCGCGCCCGAGCGCAGGACGGCCTCGGAGAAGGCCGCCTCCAGCCCGGCGCGCGTGTTCTCGACCGCCACGTAGCGCGACAGCGAGCGGCTGATCGAGGCGATGATCTCCTCGCGCCGCCCGCTCACCGAGGCCGAGTAGCCCGACAGCTCGTACCACCCGTAGCCGCCGAGCGCGAGCAGCGGGACGACGATCAGCAGGATGGTGATGACGGCGCTCCCGGCCCTCGCCCGCAGGCGCGCTTCGAGCCACTCCTGCACGGGCAGGAGGTAGGCGCCCGCCACCACGCCGAGCAGCAGCGCCACCAGCACCTCGCCCACGAGCGCCACGAACAGCCCCAGCGCCAAAAGCGTCGCCGCCGCGTAGACGGCCGCCCGCTTCGCCTCGCCCACCGTCAGCTCGCTCAAAAGCCTCTCGTCGTCCGAACGTGACATGTCGGAGCAGCATAACACGGAGGCACACGCGGGCCGCGAATCGCCGGCCGCGAATCGCGGCCGGGCCGGGCCCGGCGCGCGGTAAGCCGTCAGTCCGGTCAGGGTCTGCTTTTTCGCTTGACGGTTCGCGGCCGACGACCCGCGGCTTTTCTCCCCTTTTGCGCCCGCGGGCGAAGCCGGTTAAACTCTCCGTTTCGGTCCGACGAAGAAATCACCGCAGGGAGTTAACGAGTCTGAAGATGTTGACGGAATTGGAGACTTTTCTGAACGGGCACGACGACGCGGCGTGGCGCGCGGCCGTCGGCGAGCTGCTGCCCTCCGCGCACGAGGTCGACCGCGAGGCGACGCGCATCTGGTTCTACTTCTTCCCGGTCGCGCTCCTGCGCGCCTTCGAGGAGGCGGAAGACCCCGCGGCGCTCGCGCGCGACCTGCTCATGCAGGGCAAGTGGCTCCTCAAAGATCAGGTCGATTCGTCGCACACCTTCCTCTACGGCCACCGCTTCTGGCCCGAGGTCAAACGCGCGGTCGTGCGCCTCGCCGAGTCGGGCGGCGCGGGCGGGCGCACGCTCGCCGGGCTCGCCCGCGCCGTGGCCTCCGAGGCGGCGCGCGAGCGCAAGGTCGAAGAGTCTTTGACGGTCGGCATCGCGGCCGTCGGGCTGATGACCTTGCGGCAGGCGGGGCTGGAGGAGTTCCGGCGGACGCCGGGCGAGGTCCAGATCGACGGCCGCCACGCGCGGCGCACGCCCGAGGAGGTTTTGCGCGAGCGGGCGCGCGACGACGGTCAGGGCCTCTTCGGCTTCCTCCGCACGGCCGACAAGCGCTGGACGGTGGTGTGGGACGAGAACGCGGACGACCGCCGCTTCCGGATCGTCAACGAGCAGGAGGTCGCCTCGGGCGCGGCCACCGACAAGCGGCCGTGGCACGAGGCGGACGAGCGCTGCACGGTCAACGAGGGGCCGATCCCCGTCCAGTGCCGCTCGGCCTCGTGCGGGACGTGCTGGGTCGGCGTGCTCGGCGGCGCCGAGAAACTCTCGGCCGTCGCCCCGCGCGAGCGCAAGCTGATGCCGCTGCTCGGCTACATCGACACGGACGAAACGCACCCCGTCATCCGCCTCTCCTGTCAGGCGCGCGGCACGGGCGCGCTCTCCGTCGTCATCCCGCCGTGGAACGGCTACTTCGGCAAGTATCTCAAGAAGAAGGAAGCCGCGAACTCCGAGCTTCAGGTTCCGAGTTGAAGAGGTGGCCCCGACGCGAAACTTTAAAGAGATGTCGAACGAGAAGACCGACGGGGCGCGGGGCGCGGGGCAGGGGCCGCCGCCACTCGGGCGCGACGCTGGCGGGCGCGTCGAGCCGCGCTCGCTGGCCGGCCTCATCCAGTGGTTCCTCGACTACGACGAGCGGGTCGCGGTCGTCCGCTTCCCCGCCGTCGAGGCGCTCTTCCAGTGGAAGCAGCAGGAGGACTTGCGCGGGGACAGCGCGGCCGTCGCCTTCAACCGCGCCGAAGACCGCCTCGCCGTCGGCATCATGCAGGCGCTCGTCGAGCACGACACGGAGCGCGACCTGCACGCGTGGATCGGGGCGTTGCTCGGCGCGCTCGACGACGCGACGAAGACGAACGAGGCCGTGGCCGAGGCTTACGGCCTGCGGCCCAACGAGTCGTCCTCGGTCGTCCACGAGGCCGAGAAGATTCCGGCCCGGCGCGAGCGCGACATCTACCTGACGTGCTGCTGGCTCGAAACGCTCTGCACCGCCGAGGTGCGCGTGCTCGGCTGGGCCTATCAGGAGTTGTACGGGCGGCCCTTCCGCCCCGACAACTTTTAACCCGGGGGGCCCGGAGCCGGCGGCCGCGGATTAGACTTCCCGGCCGCGGCGCTTTAGACTCCCGACTTCGGACTCCCGAGACCCGAGACTTGCCCTTATGCCCGAGACACCGAACTACACGAACAACTCGCAGACGGTGGTCGTCGACGCCGGCACCTTCGCGTTCGAGACGCTCGAACAGGAGAACGGCCTCGCCACGGTCATCCGCTTCCGCATCGAGAACGCCAACGTCAGCGCCGGCGACGTGCTGCTCGTGCTCGCCGGCAGCGACATCCACTTCCACGGCATGATCGGCCGCACCGAAGACGGCTACGGCATCGCCACCGACCGCCGCGGCTCGCTCCTGCCCGCGGCCGTGCAGTAAAGAAAAGCCGCGACGCGCGAACCGTAAATCGTAAACCGTGAAGGCACGCGTTGAGCGCCGCCGCGGCTCGGGTCACCCGGGCCGCGACGGCGCTCAATATTTTCGGTTCACGATTTAGGATTCGCGCGTCGCGGCCTTTAACGGTTCGCGGCTTTTGACGGCGTCGGCTTTGCGGAGGGTGAAGGCGGTGCCGCCGCCCTCGGCGTCGGGGCGGCGACGCCATGCGGCGTCGGCGTCGATGAGGTTGGCGCGGGCGCGGATGCCGCTGATGCCGCGGCCGCGCAGGGCCTTCTTGTTGCCGGCGTCGAAGCCGCGGCCGTCGTCCTCCAAGGTGAGCACGAAGTCGCCGGCCGCGTCGAGCCGCACGTCGAGCCGCACGCGCGTGGCCTGCGCGTGGCGGCAGACGTTGCTGACGGCCTCCTGCACGATGCGGTAGACCTGCATCTGGACGGCGGGCTGAAACGACAGACGCTCGTCGAGACCTTCGTCGCACGCGAACTCGTACGAGAGCTTGCAGTCGCCCGGCAGGTGCGCCAGCCCCGTCGAGAGCGCGAATTCGAGCGCCGCCGCGAACCCCACGTTCTCCAAAACGGAAGGGCTCAGGTCTTCGCAGATGCGCCGTATCTCCTGCGAGACGGCCTCGATCTCGGCGCGCAGCACCGAGG
>DATMVI010000425.1:0-3800 GCA_035563275.1 Pyrinomonadaceae bacterium | reverse complement strand
AGCGCCAACGCGGCGGGCGCCAGCCAACGCCGCGCGCCCGCGTGCCGCAGGAGCGGGGCGCAGAGGCCGAGCGCCAGCGCCGGCAGCACGGCGAGGAACCCGACCAGCTCCGGCCCCAGCATCACGAAGAACATGTAGACGAGCGGCGCGACCAGCGCCACGCACGGGGCCGCGCAGAGGCCGACGACGATGAGGTCTCCGGCCCTCAACTCCTCGCCCCCGCCCGACGCGAGGACGACGGCGAGGCCAGCGAGCGCGAAGGCGAGCGGCCACGCGTAGAGGAAGCTGCCGGGCGACAGCGCGAAGGCCGTCGCCAGCAGGAGGAGCAGCCACCAGAGGAGCGCCCCGGCCCACAGGCTCGCCGCGCCCGCCCGCCGGAACAACACCGCGTAGACGGCCCACACCGCGGCCAGCGCCAACAGCACGAGGCCGACCGCGTAGAGGCCGAGGTCGTAAGGCGTCCGCCACGGCAGCGACTCGTAGCCGGCGTGGAGCGCGCGCGCCGCGCGCCACGCGCCGGCCGTCAAAAGCCCCGCCGCGCCCGCCGCCACGAACCACGTCAGGAAGCCCGCGGCCATCCCGCGCAGGCTCAGACGCCCGCGCCTCAGCCCGTAGAAGACGACGCCCGCGAAGAGCGCCGCCAGCGCCAGCGTCGAGGGCCACACCCACGACGCCGGGTAGCGCACGAAGAGCGGGCCGAAGGCGTTGAAGTAAACGGCGTCGGGGCCGCGCGCCGCGCGCAAGTCCTCGCCGCCGAAGCGACGCGCCAGCGCGAGCACCTGCGAGCCGTGGTGTTGCAGGCTGCGCTCGTCGATCTCCTCGACCGAGTCGAGCATCGTGTGGTAGTGCGTCAGCCGCCCGGTGTAGGCGAAGTTGAGGCCCGCCGCGCCCGCGCGCCGGAAGACCGTCATGTCCGTGTCGTTCGGCAGGCGCTCGTAGACGGCGTACATGAGCGAGTTGGCGACGGGGCGCGGGGCCGACTCGGCCAGAGCTTCGACGAGGGGGCCGTTGCCTTCGCTCGTCTCGAACATCAGCGAGGGGCCGGACGCGCCGCGCGACTCAAGGCTGAGGACGACGCCGACTTCGCGCATCCACGGGTGCTCGCGCGCGAAGGCTTCGGCCCCGAGCAGTCCGAGTTCCTCGCCGTCGGTGAAAAGGAGGATGAGGTCGTTTTTGAGCGGCGGCCCCTCGCGCAGCGCGCGCGCCGTTTCGAGCACGGCGGCGACGCCCGCGCCGTCGTCGCTCGCGCCCGGCGCGGTCGGCACCGAGTCATAGTGGACGGCGAGCATCAGCGCGCGGCCGCCGCCGGCCGTGCCGGGCAGGCGCGCGACGACGTTCTCGACGCGGCCGGCGAGCGCTGGCCGGCCCGCGAGTCGCGGCCGGCGCACGGCCTCGCCGGAATGGACTTCGGGGCTGAGGCCGAGCGCCGCGAGCTGTCCGACGAGGTAGCGGCGGACGCGCGCGTTCTCCTCCGTGCCGGTCGGGTGCGGGAGCCGCGCCACCTCGCGCAGGTGGCGCATGGCGCGGGCCGAGGAGAAGGCTTCGGGCGGGGCGTCGGCCGGGGCGGCGGGCGGCGGCTGGACGAGCCAGATGCTCGCGGCGGCCGTCGCTGCCAGAAACAGAAGAGCCGCCATGGCGGCGGCTCCGCGTCTCGGCGCGTCGGGGGCGGGGGGGTTCTCGCGCACGGTGTTTAGAGGTTTCTCCGGGGGTCTCGGGCCTTCGCGGCGCGCGGGCCTCAGCCGGCGAGGGGCACGCCGTCGTAGACGACCTGCCAGCCGTTCCGGCGGCTGGTGGCGAGGCTGCGGCCGAACCACTTGCGGGCCTCGCGCTCGCTCTCGTAGCGCTGCACGGCCGGGAGCGCCTCGCGCGGGTCGTAGCGCACGATCTGGCCGCCGGCGTCGCCCGCCTTCAGCGACAGCAGGGCGATGAGGCCGTTCTTCGTCAGCACGGCGGTGCGGACGACGGAAGAATCGTCGTCCTCGTCCTCGTCGCCCTCGTCGTCGTCGAAGTACTGCGTGGCCTCGGCCTCGGTCTCGTCGTCCACGTCAATCATGTCGTCGAAAAAGTCGTTGTAATCGCTCATCTCGATCTTCCCGTCTCCGTTCGATTGTCCGTCTTGATTGTCTGCCACAAGGTTGGGGTTTCGACAGTCCGCAGCTCTTGAAGCGTGTGCGGGCATTTTACCACGGGGCAGACGGTAGACAGTAGTCAGTAGACAGTAGATTATTGGGGCGGCCGAAGCGATTGCGAATCGCGGATTGCGGAATGAGCGGCCGTCGAGTCGCCGGGGCGTCAGTCACTCGACTCCCGCCTGCTCCGCAATCCGCAACTGCAAATCACCGACCGCGGCGCCCGGCGCGCGCGGTTCTTCCACCGACTACCGTCTGCCGATTACTTCTCTGCCCCATGCCCTCCCGCATCCCACGCGACCTTGAAGACGCGCGTTTCGACGTGATCATCGTCGGGGCCGGGATTAACGGCGCGGGCGTGGCGCGCGACGCGGCGATGCGCGGCCTGCGCGTGCTGCTGCTCGACAAGGGCGACCTCGGCGGCGCGACCACGGCGTGGTCTTCGAGGCTCATCCACGGCGGGCTGCGCTACCTCGAACACGGCGAGTTGGGGCTGGTGCGCGAATCGCTGCGCGAGCGCGAGACGCTTTTGCGCGTCGCGCCGCACCTCGTGCGCCCGCTGCCCCTGCTCATCCCCGTCTACCGCGGGCAGCGGCGCGGCCCCCTCGCCATCCGCGCCGGCATGCTCGCCTACGACCTGCTCTCGCGCGGCAAGTCGCTCCCCGGACACAAGTCGCTCGGGCCCGGCGCCGCGCTCGAACTCGCGCCCGGCCTCCGACGCGAAGGCTTGCGCTCGGCCGCCCTCTTCTACGACGCGCAGGTCACCTACGCCGAACGGCTCGCCGTCGAGAACGCGCTGGACGCCCGCGCGCGCGGCGCGACCGTCGTCACCTACGCGCGCGTCTCGAAGCTTTCGAGCGAGGGCGGCGCGGTCACCGGCGTCGAGTTTGAAGACGCGCCCGGCGGCGGGCAGTTGCGCGCGGCCCGCGCCCCGGTCGTGCTCAACGCGGCGGGGCCGTGGGTGGACGCGGTGCTTGAGTCGGGGGGGGCGCGCGGCGCGCGCCTGCTGGGCGGGACGAAGGGGAGCCACGCCGTCGTCGCCCGCTTCGAGGGCGCGCCCGGCTTGGCGCTCTACGTCGAGGCCGGCGCCGACGCGCGCCCCTTCTTCATCCTCCCGTGGGACGGGAAGCTCCTGCTCGGCACGACCGACTCGCGCTTCGAGGGCGACCCCGACCGCGTCGCCGCCTCGGGGCCGGAGCTTGATTACATCCTCGGCGAGACGAACCGCGCGCTCCCCTCGGCGCGCCTCACGCGCGAGCGCGTGCTCTACGCCTACGCCGGCGTGCGCCCGCTCCCCTTCGCCGGGGCGCGCGACGAGGCGGCCGTCACGCGCCGACACTTCATCCGCCCCTCACACTTACGCGGACTCTTCTCGGTCGTCGGCGGGAAGCTGACCACCTACCGCAGCCTCGCCGAAGAGGCGACCGCGTTGATCTTCCAGCAGCTCGGGCGCGAGGCGCCGCCCTGCGCGACGGCGCGCACGCCCCTGCCCGGCGCGGCCGTCGCCGACTTCGACGCGTTCGGCGAAGCCTTCGTCGGGCAGAGCGCGCTGCCGCGCGACTCGGCCGCGCGCCTACTGAAAGTCTACGGCGCGCGCGCCGCGGAGGTCGAACGCCTCGCGCGCGAACACGCCGGGCTGCGCGCGCGCATCAGCGAAGAGACCGGCACGGT
>DATMVI010000424.1:0-3888 GCA_035563275.1 Pyrinomonadaceae bacterium | reverse complement strand
CGACGCCGCCTTGTTCGGAAGTGCGGCGGGCCGGAGACGGCGAGAGTCTCCGGCCCGCGCCTCGTTTCAAAGAGTCCGCGCGGGGCGGGGCGCGGACTTCGTCAGAGACTACTGGCGGTGCGTGATGACCTCGTCGATGAGGCCGTACTCCTTGGCCTGCGTGGCCGACATGATGCGGTCGCGCTCCACGTCGCGCTCGATCTGCTCGAAGGGCTGGCCGGTGTGCTGGGCGAGGATTTGCGAGGTCAGCTCGCGCATGCGGATGATCTCTTCGGCCTGAATCTTGATGTCTGAGGCCTGCCCGCCGATGCCGCCCGAGATGGAGGGCTGGTGGATGAGGATGCGCGAGTTGGGCAGCGCGAACCGCTTGCCCTTCGCGCCGGCCGTCAGGAGCAGCGCCCCCATCGAGGCGCACTGGCCGAGGCAGATCGTCACCACGTCGGGGCGGATGAACTGCATCGTGTCGTAGATCGCCATGCCGGCCGTGATCGAGCCGCCGGGCGAGTTGATGTAGAGGTTGATGTCCTTCTCCGGGTCTTCGGCCTCAAGGAAGAGGAGCTGCGCGATGATGAGGTTGGCGACCGTGTCGTCGATCGGCGTGCCGAGGAAGACGATGTTGTCGCGCAGCAGCCGCGAGTAGACGTCCGAGTAGCGCTCGCCGCGCGGAGTCTGCTCGAAGACGGTCGGGTTAGGGATGTACTGCTCAGGGATGCCTCTCATGTAAACCTCTCCGGACTCCTGCTTCTGGCCCGCGTCTGGGGAGGCGCGGCGCTTCGTGCCCAAACCAAAATTGGAGACCCGAAACTCCAAACTCGCATTTGAAATTTCAAGTCTCCAACCTGATTATTCCCGGCGCCCGCGGGGCGCTTCAGCCCTGCGCCTCGCCGGTCGGCGCGCCCGCCCCGGCCGCCCCTTCCTCGCTCCACTCCTCGTCGCGGATGTTCGCGTGTCGGACGAGCAGGTCGAGGGCCTTGCGGTTGCGCAACCTGTCGGCGATGCTACGTTCGCCCCCCTGCTTTGTCAAGGCGGCCCGCACCTGCTCGACCGACTGCCGCGTGCCCTCGGCGACCGACTGAATCTCGGCCTCGATCTCCTCCTCCGTGACCTCGATATTCTCGGCCTCGGCGACGCGCTCGAGCAGCATCGAGCCGCGCAGGTCTTCGCCCGCGCGCTGGCGCACCACGTCGCGCAGCGCCTCCCAGTTCACGTCCTCGCCGCGCGGGTCTATGCCCCGCCGCATCATGTCGCGCAGCGTGGCCTGAAGCATCTGGTTGGCTTGGTAGGAGACGAGCGTTTCGGGAACCTCGAACTGGTGGCGCTCGATGAGCCGGCCGAGGACCTCGTCGCGCAGGCGGTGCTCGCTCTCGCCCTCGGCGTTGCGCGTCAGGTTCTCGCGCACGCGCTCGCGCAGCGCCTCGACCGTCTCGACGCCCTCCTCGCCGAGGCTCTTCACCCACTCGTCGTCAAAGTCGGGCAGCTCCTTGCGGCGCACCGCCGTGACCGTCGCCGTGTACTCGACGGTCTTGCCCGCCAAGCCCTTCGAGCTGAAGTCTTCGGGGTAGGCGACCGTGAAAGTCCGGGCCTCGTCGGGGCGCACGCCCGTCAGGTGCTCGGTGAAGGCCGGCAGCACGCCGTCGCCGCCGAGGACGACATCAACGTCCGAGGCGCTGATCTCCTCGTCGGAGGGCGGCTCGACGTAGCGGCCCTGTATGTCGGCGGTGACGGTGTCGCCTTCGGCCGAGGGGTGGTCTTCGACGGGCTGGAGCGCGGCCGAAGCCTCGCGCAGATTATCTATGACGCCCTGAACGGTCTCGTCCGTGACGGGGCGCAGGCGGCGCGCCGCCTCCAGCCCCTTGTACTCGCCGAGCGCGACTTCGGGGAAGACCTCGACGTGGACGTGGAGCGAGATCGGCCCCTTGCCGAGCTCCTCGACGTTCTGCTCGTCGAGGTGCACGTCGGGCTGGCCGAGCACGGCCAGCCCGCTCTCCGTGATGGCCTGCTCGACGGCCTGCGGCACGAGGCGCTGCAACACGTCCGAGCGGATGTCCTTCTTATAGCGCGTGCGGACGACCGCCACGGGCGCGTGCCCCTTGCGGAAGCCGGGCACGTTGGCGGCGCGCGCGTACTCGCCGGCCACGCGCTCGAACTCGGCCCGCACTTGCTCGGCCTCGATCTCGATCTTCAACTCCTTACGCGTCTGCGACACGTCCACGATTTCAGTCTTCATAAACGCCAACCCCGCTTTCAGGAAGACGAAGGATGAATGCGGAATGATGAATTAACGGCGGCCGGCCGCCTTCCGCCCACCACTCCGCATTCGCCATTCGTCATTTATTAGTAGATGCCGGGGGCGGGACTCGAACCCGCACGCCTTGCGGCACAAGTTCCTAAGACTTGCGCGGCTGCCATTACGCCACCCCGGCGGGGTTCCCAAAAAAGCGAGATTAAAGGATAGAGGTTTGAATGTCTAGCAAGAGGCCGGCCGGGTCGCGTTCGGCCGGGCGCGGGCGTGTGTTAGTATCCGCGGCGAGCCCCCGCTAGAGCCTCAACCTTCGCGACGGACGGGAGGACTTCAGATGCGCCACACGCCGGCCGTCGGCCTCCGCGGCAGCCGCCTCCTCGCGGCGCTCCCGCGCCAACCCTTCGAGCGCCTGCGCCCGCAGATGAGGCTCGCGCAGTTCCCCAAGGGCCGGATCATCTACGACGTGGGCGACGAGGCCCACGACGCCTACTTCCCGCTCGGCGGGATGCTCTCGCTGCTCTCCCTCGCCGGCGACGGCTCGACCGTCGAGGTGGCGATGGTCGGCATCGAGGGCATGGCCGGCATCCCGCTCATCCTGCGCGGCGGGCGGATGCCGTTCCGCGTGATGGCGCAGTTCCAGACCCACGCGCTGGCGCTGGGCGCGCGCGCCTTCCGGGCCGAGTTCGCGCGCGGCGAGCAGTTCCACGACTTGATGCTGCGCTACGCGCACACGCTCGTCACGCAGGTCGCGCAGTCGGCCGTCTGCAACCGTTTCCACAGCGTCGAGGAGCGGCTCTGCCGCTGGCTGCTCATCACGCGCGACCGCGTCGGCGCCGACACCTTCCTGCTCACGCAGGAGTTCATCTCGCAGATGATCGGCGCGCCGCGCACGGCCGTCACCATGACGGCGGGCCGCGTCCAGCGCCGCGGCCTCATCAGCTACCGCCGGGGCCGCATCACCATCCTCGACACGCGCGGGCTGGAGGCGGCCGCCTGCGAGTGCTACCGCGTCGTCACGCGCGAGATCGAGCAGCTCCTCGCCGCCTGACGGCGTCCGGAAAAAATCTCCGCTTATGTCTGATTTTGACAGAACGGCGGAGGCCCCGCCGGTACCCTGCCGCTTCGGTTCCCAGCCCTGCTTCACAGCAGCCGCGCACAACCAACTCACGCAGTCCGCCGGGGGCGCTCCGGGCGCCCGCCCGCGGCCGGGGTGCGCGGCGGGGCGGGGGAGCCTTCAAGGCGAAAGCCTCGGCCGTGCGGCCGCCTCGGGCCGCCTCACACACACGCGAACCTCAGAAAGGAATGGCAAGGAAGTGAAGAGAAGTTTGTTCAGTTCCCTCGTTATCGTCGTCGTGGCGGCGGCCCTCGCTCAGGGCGGGCTGACCGCGACGGCCCAGAAGGCCGCGCCGCCGAAGGACGCCCTCGGCTCGCGCCGCAAGGAGATGATGGAGAAGCTGCCGCCCCACCTGCGCCGCGGCGCCACGCCCGAGGCGAAGGCGGCTTGGGAGAAGCTGACGCCGCAGCAGCGCGAGCAGGTCAAGGCGAAGGTGCACGAGTCTATGGGGAAGGCCGTGCAGGAGCACAAGGAGAAGAAGCGCGCCGAGAAGGCCGAGCGCAAGGGCTGGAAGGAGATCGTCAAGGGCCGG
>DATMVI010000423.1:0-5715 GCA_035563275.1 Pyrinomonadaceae bacterium | reverse complement strand
GCGCGCTAGGGTGCGCGCCGGGCGCGGGCGGGGGCGCCTCGGCCGCGGGCCGGTCATAAAAGTTCCGCTTATCCGTCCCATAAAATCTTTTAGCTTTAATTATGGGGCGTCGTTCATTAGAATGGACTCCTAAGTCGCAGCAGGCCAGTCCCATCCCGTTCCAAAGGTTTCAAGCGTAAGCTGGAAGTCGTCGCCCTCGACCCCGCGAGGGCGGCGCGCATGCTGGGGACACGGGAGCGGCCGGGCCCGGGCCTCGCCCACGCCGGGGCTTCGACTGCCGGCGGCCGACAGCCAACACCCGTTTGAGGAGCCCAACCATGAGAAGAGAGAGCCTGTCCCGCCTCGCCCTGTGCGCGGCGCTATTGCTGAACCTGTCCGCCCTCGCGTTCGGGCAGGGCACGGCCTCGCGCGTGACCGGCGTCGTGCTCGACCAGACCGGCGCGGCCGTCGGGGGCGCGACCGTGACGCTCACCCACGAGGCGACCAACGTCTCCTTCACCACGCAGACGACCCCGACCGGCAACTACACCTTCGACTCCGTGCAGGTCGGCACCTACACCGTCACGGTCGAGATGTCGGGCTTCCGCAAGTTCGTCTCGGGCGGCAACACGGTCAACGTCAACCAGCCGGCCACGGTGGACGTGACGCTCGAGCCGGGCGACATCACCGAGACGGTGACGGTGCAGGCCGCGGCCGAGCTCGTCCAGACCTCCAGCTCCGGCAACTTCGGCAACACCGTCGAGCAGCGCACGCTCGAAACCCTCCCCATCGTCGGCGTGCGCGGCCGCAACCCTCTCAGCCTGATCAACTTCCAGCCCGGCGTGGTGAGCGGCGCCAACACCGGCGGCGGCGTCCACGTCCACGGCGCGCGCGACCGCGCCTTCAACTTCACGCTCGACGGCATCGACATCAACGAGTCGTCGGCCGGCGGCTCGAACTTCACGCCGCTCAGGCCCAACCCCGACTCGCTCACCGAGTTTCAGGTCGTGACCAGCAACTTCACGGCCGAGCTGGGCCGCAGCAGCGGCGCGCAGGTCACGCTCGTCACCCGCTCGGGGACGAACGACCTGCACGGCAACCTCTTCGAGTTCTACCAGACGCCGCGGCTGCTCGCCAACGAGTACAACAACAACATCAACGGCACGCCGCGCGGCCAGTTCGTCCAGCACATCTTCGGCGGCTCGGTCGGCGGCCCCGTCGTCCTCCCCGGCGTCTACAACGGCCGGAACCGCACCTTCTTCTTCTTCAACCTCCAGCTGCTGCGCACCTCGCAGAGCATCGCCCGCACCCGCACCGTCCTGACCGAGACGGCGCGGCAGGGCATCTTCCGCTACGTGGCGGGCGGGCGCAACAACCCGGCCGGCGTCGCGGGCGCGTCCGTCAACGCGGCCGGCGCGGCGCTCCTGCCCCCTTGCGGCGGGGGCGTGACGACCAACTGCATCGCCACCTACAACGTCGCGGCCAACGACCCGGCCGGCCTCGGCCTCGACCCGACCGTCCAGAGCGTCCTCGCCGCCACGCCGCTGCCGAACAACTTCACGGCCCTCGGCGACGGCCTGAACTTCGCCGCCTTCACCTTCCTCGCCCCCCAGACCGAGCGCCAGTACGACATGGCCTTCAAGATCGACCACGCCTTCAACGAGCGCAACACCGTCTACGTGCGCTACGCGCAGGGCGAGCAGAACACGCTCGGCGACGCGGGCAACGGCAACACCAACACGGGCTTCATCTCCGGCAACGCCGGCGGCCCGCAGGCTTTTCCGGATTCCCCGCGCAACATCGACACGCTGCGCAACCCGAAGAACCTCGCCGTCAACTACCGCTGGACGCCCGCGCCGACCGTCACCAACGAGTTCGTCGCCGGCTTCAACCGCTTCACCTTCAGCTTCAACAACGCCGACCCGAACGCCGAGGAGAACACGCCCGTCCGCTTCGACTGCCCGTTCTCCGGCACGTCGGGCTGCCTCGACCTGACCAACCCGTTCGACAACACGCCGATCATCAACAACGCGCGGAGCCTGCGCACCTACCAGTTCGTCGACAACCTGAGCTGGCTGCGCGGCTCGCACACCCTGCGCTTCGGCACCAACCTGCGCTTCCAGCAGCACCTCGACGACCGCGGTCAGGCCGCCGGCCTCTACGTCAACCCGCAGGTCGACTTCAGCCGCGTCACCAACCCGCCGCCCGCGGCGCTGACCTCGCCGGCCGGCATCAACACGGCCAACGACCAGCCGCGCCTGCGCAGCTTCTACAACACGCTGCTCGGCCGCGTCGGCAACATCGGGCAGGGCTTCGTGGCCGACGCCGGCGGCGGCGCCTTCGGCCCCCCCGGCTCGCGCTTCCCCTTCGACGCGCGCTACCCCGAGTACGACTTCTACGGTCAGGACACGTGGAAGATTCGCCCGAACCTGACCCTCGACTTCGGCCTGCGCTGGGAGGCCAAGCCGTCGCCCTCCTCGGCCGGCGACCTCCCGATCCTGCGGCCCGAGCAGGCCATCCGCCTCGGCGAGGCCCCGTCGAACACGCTGCGCTGGACTGAAGGGCAGCTCTACGACGGCGACTACAACAACTTCGCCCCCGTCGTCGGCTTCGCGTGGGATCCGTTCGAGGACGGCAAGACCTCGGTGCGCGGCAACTTCCGCGTCGCCTACGACCGCACGAACACCTTCGTCTTCTCCTCGTTCATCTTCAACACCGCGCCGGGCGCGACCACCGGCGTCGTCAACTCGACCTTCGGCACGCAGCCGAACGAGCAGGGCCGCCTGCGCTTCGGCCTGCCGGCGCTCGCGCCGCCCGCCTCCGTCACGCCGGAGGCGCTGCGCCAGCCGCCCGTCTTCTCCAACAACAGCATCACGGTCGTCGACCCGAGCCTGCGCTCGCCGAAGACCTACCAGTGGGGCGCCAGCCTCCAGCGCGAGGTCGGCTGGGACTCGGTCGTCGAGGTCAACTACATCGGGCGCAAGGGCGTCGGCCTCTACGGCGCCTACGACGTGAATCAGGTCAACATCTTCGCCCGCGACCCGCGCTTCGACGAGAGCTTCCTCGACGCCTTCCGCGCGCTGCGCGCCAGCGCCTCGGCGACCAGCCCGCTCATCAACGCGCTGCTGACGGGCGACCCGGCCAACAACGCCGGCTCGACGCAGTTCCGCTCGCTCTTCACGTCGGAGCTGAATCTGGGGTCGGTGGCCGCGGCGGCCGACTCGCTCGCCCGCCGCCTGACGCCGGGGTCGGGCACCGTGCCCGTCATCGTCACCAACGGCTTCAGCCCGTTCTTCTTCCGCCCCTACCCGCAGTTCTCGGGCGCGGTCAACGTCGTCGACAGCAACGACTTCTCCTTCTACAACGCGCTCGAAGTGCAGTGGAGCCGCCGCTTCAGCCGCGGCCTCAGCTACCAACTGGCCTACACTCTGGCCCGCTCGATGGACACGCGCTCGTTCGACCCGGCCTTCACCACGGCCGGCCGGGGCACCACGCAGACGGCCGCCAACACGCCCTTCGACATCAACAACCGGCGGCTCAACTACGCGCGCTCGGACTTCGACCGCACGCACTCGCTCCAAGGCTACCTCGTCTACGACATCCCGTTCGGGCGCGGCCGCCGCTTCCTGTCGGACGCCGGCCCCGTCGTCGACCGCCTCCTCGGCGGCTTCGAGCTCGCCACCATCCTCGTCTGGCAGTCGGGCCGCCCCTTCACCGTCTACTCGGGCGCCAACACCCTGAGCAACGTGCTCCAGACGCCGGCCAACTGCGACGGGTGCAGCGGCGACCTCGGCGAGTTGCAGCAGGAGTCGGGCACGAACTTCTTCTTCAACCAGTCCGACCGCGCGCGCTTCTCCGCGCCGGGGCCGGGCGAGTTCAGCAACACGGGGCGGAACTTCTTCACCGGCCCGACCTTCTTCAACCTCGACCTGATGCTCGGCAAGAAGATTCACTTCAACGAGAGCGTCAACTTCGAGATTCGCGCCGAGATGCAGAACGCGACCAACACGCCCGCCTTCGACTTCCCGACGGCGGTCATCACCAACGGCACCTTCGGCCGCATCCGCGGCGCGGTGGTCAACACGGCGCGGCGCGTCCAGCTCGCCGCGAAGTTCAACTTCTGACCCGCGCGGGGGCGGGGGCGCGCGGCCGATTCCGGCCGCGCGCCCCCGCCGCCCCGCCGACTTACGGACACGGTCTTGCAGAATCCGACAGCGCGCGCGGCCGCGGCCGCGCTCCTCCTGTTCGCCCTCTCGGCGGCCTCCGCGCCGCCCCGCGCCCGCGCCACGCGCGCGCCGGCCTACGACCTCGTCATCACGAACGCGCGCGTCGTGGATGGCTCGGGCAACCCGTGGTTCCGCGCCGACGTGGCGGTCAAAGACGGGCGCATCGCGCGCGTCGGCCGCGTCGACCCTTCGGAGGCCGCGCGCGTCTTAGACGCGGCCGGCCGCGTCGTCGCGCCCGGCTTCATAGACGCCCACGCCCACGTCGAGAACATCCACAACCACCCGGCGGCCGAGAACTTCATCCGCATGGGCGTGACCACTCTGGTGACGGGCAACTGCGGCGGCTCGGCCGTGGACGTGGCGCAGTTCCTCGGCCGCGCGCGCGAGACGCCGCTGGCCGTCAACGTCGCCACGCTGGTCGGCCACAACTCGGTGCGCCGCGCCGTCTTCGGCGAGCAGAACCGCCCGCCCACCGCCGCGGAGCTCGAAGGGATGAAGGCCATCGTCGAGCGCGCCATGCGGGACGGCGCGGTCGGCCTCTCGACGGGGCTCATCTACGTGCCCGGCGTCTACGCGAAGACCGAAGAGGTGCTGGAGCTGGCGCGCGTCGCGGCCCGCCACGGCGGCGTCTACGCCACGCACATGCGCGACGAGGGCCTGCGAGTCCACGAGGCCATCCGCGAGAGCATCGAGATCGGGGAGAAGGCGGGCCTGCCCGTCGAAATCTCCCACTTCAAGATCAGCGCCCGCAAGCTCTGGGGCCGGAGCGAGACCACGCTCGACCTCGTACGCGAGGCGCGGCGGCGCGGCCTGCCCGTCACCGTCGACCAGTACGCCTACACGGCCAGCTCGACCTCGCTCGACTCGCGCCTGCCCGGCTGGGTGCTCGAAGGCGGGCGCGAGGAGGGGAAGAAGCGGCTGGCCGACCCGGCCGCGCGCGCCCGCGCCGCCGGAGAGATGAAGGCGGGGCTGAAGGCCGGCGGCTTCAAGGACTACGCGCACGCGATGGTGGCGAGCCACCAGCCGAGGCCAGAGTACAACGGCAAGTCCATCGCCGAGATCACGCGGCTCGCCCGCGGGCGCGGCGACCTGAACGCGCAGATCGAGCAAATCTTCGAGATGTACGAGGCGGGCGGCGCGGCGATGGTCTACCACTCGATGGGCGAGGACGACGTGCGGCGCATCATGCGCGAGCCGTTCACGATGGTGGCCTCCGACAGCGGCGTGCGCGCGTTCGGCGAGGGCGTGCCGCACCCGCGCGGCTACGGCAACAACGCCCGCGTGCTCGGCCTCTACGTCCGCGAACTCAAACTCGTCACGCTCGAAGACGCGGTGCGCAAGATGACCTCGCTGCCGGCGCAGACCTTCGGGCTGCGCGACCGCGGCCTCGTCCGCGAGGGGATGGCCGCCGACCTCGTCGTCTTCGACGACGCGGCCGTCTCCGACCGCGCCACCTTCGAGCGCCCGCACCAGTACGCGGCCGGCTTCGAGCACGTCCTCGTCAACGGCG
>DATMVI010000422.1:0-5429 GCA_035563275.1 Pyrinomonadaceae bacterium | reverse complement strand
CCAGAGGTAGATTACCTACGTGTTACTCACCCGTGCGCCACTCTACTCGGCCCCCGAAGGGGCCTTTCGCGTTCGACTTGCATGTCTGAGGCACGCCGCCAGCGTTGATTCTGAGCCAGGATCAAACTCTCGTTAAGATTTTGATTCTGGAACATCATCGTACTGGTTATTGTCCGATGATGACTCTTCTCGAGTTTTGCGCGCCGGGCTTTATCGCCCCGCGCCGCTCCTCAAAGGTCATCCATTGGGACACGCTCTATCTAGTTTTCAAAGATCGCTTGATTTCAGCGAATCCAGATTTAGATGCTTCCGGATTCGTTTGGTTGCCTTCAGGCAAGCCTTTCTCGCCTCAAGGAAACCGTGACTTTACATGAAGCCGCGCCGGTTGTCAAGCGCGTCAGAGTTTGACGCATCCCGCAGGCTTTAAGTTGCTCGCGGGGGGCTGAATCTCATCACCCTCGCGGGCGTCGAATCCAGCCTCTCGAACTCGGCAGGCGTTAGATGCTTCTTTCAAAGCGACGTTGCCCGCGCCGAGCATTCGCAATTTCAAACCCGACAGAGCGCGAAACCGTCGACCGTCTCACCCGGCTTTTCGGCCGATGAAACAGCCGCCCTCTCTCACCCTAGCCTCTGAAAGAGAAGCGGCTCGTCAAACGCGCTCTTTGCAATCAGGATGTCAACTGCCTTGACTCAGGCAAAGGGACATTATAGGCATGCGAACTGATTTGTCAACTGGCCCGAGAAGAAAAGTTCAAATCTTTCATCGGCGGGCTTCACAGGCTGCGAGCGAGCGTCGAGAACCCCGTCAACTCAGCGGGGTTTCTGGCTCCTCGGCAGTTCGCCCATCGCCTCGACTTTGAGGAGTCCCCGCTCGTTGATGTAGGTTTTAAACTTGACCTCTTTGAGCTGGTCGCCGCTCTGCGCCCTGATGACGAAGGTTTTCGCATCCCCCGTGCCCTCAACGCGCAGGGGGAGGTAGCCCCTCACGTCGGGGCTGCGGTAGGCCGTGTAATGTTCCTGCCGATCCTTGTCGTAGCCGAGCACGAAGATTCGGTCGAAGTCGGGCGAGTCGGGGCTGTTGGCGTCGCCGGTGCTGCTCTTTTCGAGAATGACCCAACTGCCGGGCCGCGCCTCTTTCGCCGCGTCCCTGTCGCCGAGCTGCGTCGGCGAGCTCTCCGCGCCCTGACCGTCGAGCCGCTGCCAAGCCACGAACTCGCGCCCCGTCCGGTAGAAGATGATGTCACTCGGGACGGTCAGTTCCACCTGCTTGCCGTAGACCCAGCCGGCCGGGGCTGGCGACAGAGAGGACGGGAGGCGGACTTTGTACCAGAGTTCGTTGACCTCCTCGGGCTCCTTCTCCTCCTTGTCGCGCGCCCTCCGCGCGGAGCCCTGCTCGGCGGCGCCGGCCTTCGGCGCGTCGTCGCTATCGGCCGTCTCCAGACTCTTCGGACGCGGCACACGCTTCCAGCCGACGATCTCGAAGCGCGCGCCGCTTTCGAGCTTCATGAGGATGTTGTTGCTGTCGGTGCGGTCGGGCGAGAACCTGATGTTGGTGCCGGCGCGGAGTTGGCCGGAAGCCTGCGCGGGGACGCCATCGTCCTCGCGCGCGAGGCGGCGTGAGCGCTCGACCATCTCTTCCGAGATGACGTTACGCGCCTCGATCCAGCCTTCAATCGGCTCGGCGTCGCGCGTGCGGACGCGCAGCCAGCGCTCGCCGGTCTCCTGCGCCGTCGTCGAACTCAATATTTCCAACTCGTCGCCGCGCACCACCTCCTTGAGGTCGGCGGCGACCACGGCCGTCGAGCTACGCACCTGCGCCCGGAGGGCGATGACGACGCCCGTCTCCTCCTTGCCGGCGAGCGTGCTGCAACCGGCGGCGACGAGCGCCGCGCAGAGGACGAGGAGCAGCCCGGCTTTTTGTTTCGTGAAAGACATCCGTAGGTTCATGGTCGCGGAGCGGCGGCCGCGCCGTGCGGGCCGTCAGCCTGCGTGGGGAGTCGCAGGGTCGTCGCCGGTAAGAGTTTATTCCTGACGCCTCCTCATGCGCTGATGAAGCTCGCGCGATTCGGCTTCGAGTTTCTCATTGTAACCCAACTTGCGTAACAATTCCCGCTGCGGCCGGTCGAGCGCGGGCGAGACGCCGACGTGCGTGCGCGCCCCGCCGGGCTCGATGACGAGGCCGAAGGGCGCGACGGCTTCGGCCAGCTTGATTTCGGTCGCGCCCCGCACGAAGCGCTCGGTGAAGTCGCGCATGCCGGGCATCGCGCTGAGGACGCCGACGACCGCGCCGTTGCCGTCCTCACTTTTCTTCTCGCCGCCGAAGCGCTGGAACAGCTCGCGGTACACGTCGTCGAGCGAACTCCGCCCGCCGGTGGCGCGCATCAGCGTCAGGTCGTAGAGGAAGGCGACGAGCATGCCTTTGTGGTAGACAAGCGCGGGCGCGCCGGCCCAGCGGCGCTCGGAGGCTTCGGTCAGCGACAGCTCGCGCGCGCCGCGGGCGGACTTGTAGGCGTCAAAGGCGCGGCCCAGCGCGTTCAGGTAGTCCCGAAACCTCAACTGTTCGCGCCGCATGGCGACGCGCAGCGCCTGATAGTTCGTGAAGCCTTCGTAGAACCAGTCGTACTCGCCTTCGAGCGCGAGGGCATTCGGAACCCAGAGGTGCAGCGACTCGTGCGTGAGCGCGCCGTTGAGCTGCGCGAGCGCGGCCAGCTTCGAGGGCAGGCGGCCGGAGACGAGCGCCACCGTCGCGCCGCGCGTCTCCGCGGCCCAGACGTTGGCGCCGCCGGCCCGCGGGAGCGGCATCAGCGCGATTGAAACCCGGCGGCGCGGTGGCCCGCCCAGCACCTTCTCGTGCATCTTCAGCAGTTCGGCGACGGCCTCCGCGGCTTCCTCGTCGGTGAACGCCCACTCGCCGGCCGAGGCGAACACGAACTCCATCCCGCCCGCCCGCCCGCGCCGCTCCCGCAGCCCGCGCCCGACGGCGAAGACCGCGCGCCCCGCGTCGGCGACGACGAACCGCCCGGAGGCTTCCCTCTCCTCGGCCGTCGAGAGGTTCCACCCGGCCGGGAGGACGATGCTCACGCGCGCCTGCGAAGTCGCCAGCGGCAGCACGTCGCCGAGCATCAGGAGGCCGTAGTCGGTCGCGAGCCAAGAGACGTGCGGCGCGTCGGTGACGAAGCCGGGCGGGTCGAGTTTGAGGGTGTAGCTGAACCGCGCGGCCGGCCTCTCGGCCTCGAACTCGCCCGGCGCCAGTTGGCGCGACGAAACCGGAGCGCCTTGCTCGTCGGCGAACGAAAGGCTTTCGATTCGCCTTTCGAGGCCGACGACGCTCGCGTAAGACTTGCGGAAAGACCACGCCGTCGCCCCGCCCTCGCGCCGCCCCTCGACCCGCACGCGCGCCGGACTGACCGAGACCACTTCGATCCTCGCTTCGAGCGGCTGGGCCGAAACAGTCAGCGCCGCGTAGAGGAAGAGGGAGAGGAAGAGGAAGAGGGCGCGGGGCGACCGGCGAAAGGGGCGGAAAGGCTCCGGCATGTTTTGATGGACGACGCGTCGGCGAGATATTTGTTGGTGGCTCATCGAAGGTTGAAGGTCGGCCCGGCTTCGCTTTCCGCGACCAATTTAAACACAGGCCGCGGCCTACGGCGAATGGGGCCGTCGAAGATGAAGGCCGCGGTAAAGAGAAGGGAGCGACGGCCCGACGACCGTCGCTCCCTGAACGCGCCCCGCGCCGCGGCCCTTAGAAGAACCTGACCGTGTAAGTGAAGCGGACGCCGCGGCCGATCTCGGGGGCCAGCTCCTTGATGAAGGAGAGGTGGTTGCGGTAGAGGCGGTCGCCGAGGTTGAAGGCGTTGACCGAGAAGATGTGCGCGTAGTGCGGCCGCGGGATGGTGTAGGAACCGATGACGTTAAAGAGCGCGTAGCCGGCCGTCCGCGTCTCGGTCGGGAAGATTTCGTCCTGATCTTTGACGAAGACGGCCTCGGGCCGCAGGCTCACGTTCCGGTAGCGCCAGTCGAGGCCGACGCGGCCCCGGAGCGGCGGGATGCGCGGCAGGGGCGTGCCGTCCGCGAGCTGCGCGTCCACGGCGTCGAGGCCGAGGTGGAGCCAGAGCGTCTCGCGCAGGCCGAATTCGAGGTCTACCTCCGTGCCGACGTAGCGGCTGTCGCCCTGCAAATAGCGCGCGACCGTGAGGCCGTCCTCGCGGTCAACCTCGCCGTCCCCGTCCTCGTCCACGGGCGCGAGGAAGACGAAGTCGCGGAGCCTGTAGAGGTAGACGTTG
This sequence comes from Pyrinomonadaceae bacterium, assembly GCA_035563275.1. Taxonomy (GTDB): domain Bacteria; phylum Acidobacteriota; class Blastocatellia; order Pyrinomonadales; family Pyrinomonadaceae; genus QHXN01. The sequence continues at coordinate 1,149 of DATMVI010000422.1, read as the reverse complement.
GCCTCGGCGCGGACGCGCTCCGACTGGTGGCGGAGCGAGAAGTCGAAGCCGTTGCTCGTCTCGTTCTTTAAATCGGGGTTGCCGATCTCGAAGGTCAGGTTCCCGACGTGCGGGCCGAAGTTGTAAAGCTCTTCGAGCGCGGGCGCGCGGTGCGAGTGCGTGTAGTTGAAGACGAAGGCCCCGCCCCGCCAGAGCGCGAAGCGGACGCCGGCCGCGCCGGAGAAGCCCGTGAAGGAGCGGTCTTGCAGCCCCGCGGGGTCGTAGGCGTTGCGCTCGACGCGGCCGCCGAACTGGAAGGCGACGCGCTCGAAGTCGAGCGATTCGAGGGCGAAGACGGCGAAGGAGTTTTGTCTGACGGGCGGCGCGAGCGCCTCGGCGCCGACGGTTTCGTAGTCGCGGCGGAAGCCGGAGAAGCCGAAGCTGCCGGAGAGCGGCCCGGACTTGCGCTGGCCGAAGACGCCGCGGTAGACGAACTGCTTGTTGTCGAAGATCGTGCCGGTCTCTTCGCCTTCGAGTTCGCGGTGCTGGTAGTCGCTGTAGTCGAGCGTCAGGCGGAACGAATCGACGAACGACGGCAGATTGCGGAAGCCGCCGTTGAACTGCAAATCGTGGCGGCGCATCTTGAGGTCGATCTGCTCGTCCTCCTCCTGAAGCGGCGCGAACAGCCCGCCCCTGAAGGCTGCGGCGGCCGCCGCCCCGCCCGCGGCAGCCTCCTCCTCCCCGCCCTCGAACTGCGCGGCGAAGGGCACGCCGTAGCGGCGTTTGTCGTGGCTGTAGGTGACGCTGGCGAAGCCGCGGTCGCCGTACCAGCCGAAGCCGCCGAGGCCGAAAAGGTTCTGCGTCTCGGAGTTCGGGACGCGGCCGGCCGGCGTGTCGTAGTCGCCGGTGCGCTGCGCGCTGCCGTTGCCCCAGAACATCCAGCGGCCCGTCCCGTACTCGACGCCGCCGCTCACGCCGCCCTGACTGTTCGTCGTGCCGCCGAGGCCGGTGAAGTAGCCGCGCCAGCCTTCGTGCGCGAAGTCGTGGCCGGTGATGGCGTTGACGACGCCGCCGATGGCGTTCGAGCCGTAGAGCAGGGTGGCCGGGCCTTTGACGACTTCGAGCCGTTCGAGCGAGAGCACGTCCACCGGCTCGCCGTGGTCGCCCGAC
>DATMVI010000421.1:0-4324 GCA_035563275.1 Pyrinomonadaceae bacterium | reverse complement strand
GCGATGAAGCCGAGGTCGTTCAGCTCCTTCTCGCGCCGGTCGGTGATGGCGATCTCGGTCGGGCACTTCAGCGCCACGTCGCCCTCGTCGGTGCGGAAGGTGTGCGCCGGCAGCCCCTCGACGATGCCGCCGCCCTCGACGCCGCGGATGGCGGCCGTCCACTTGTGCTTGGCGAAGGCGTCGGTGATGCGCGCGGCCAGCGCGTAGGCGGCGTTGCCCCACAGGTACTTCGAGTGATCCCGGCCGTCGACCTCCTCGCGGAAGTCGAACTCCTCGACGGGGCGCGTGTCCGGCCCGTAGGGGAGGCGCAGCAGGATGTGCGGCAGCGTCAGCGCCACGTAGCGCGAGTCCTCGCTCTCGCGGAAGCTGCGCCACTTGACCAGCTCCGTGTTCTCGAAGACCTTGGCGAGGTCGCGCGGGTTGCCCAGCTCCGTGAAGCTGTCCATGTCGAAGAGCTTCGGGCTGGCGGCGGCGATGAAGGGGGCGTGCGCCGCCGCCGCGACGCTCGACATCTTCTCCAGCCACGCCAAGTCCTGCGGGTGGCGGCCGAACTCGTAGTCGCCGACGAGCACGCTGTAGGGGTGGCCGCCGAAGGTGCCGTACTCCTCCTCGTAGAGCTGCTTGAACTGCACGCTCTGGTCGAACTCGACGGCGCGCTCGAGGTCGTTGAGGATGTCGGCCTTCGTGGCGTTCAGGAGCCGGAGCTTGAGGGTCGTGCTCGTCTCGGTGTTGGAGACGAGGTAGTGCAGCCCGCGCCACGACGCCTCGAGCTTCTGAAACTCGGGGGCGTGCATGATCTCGTTGAGCTGGTCGGTGAGGAGCTGGTCGATCTCGGCGATGCGCTTGTTGATCGACATCACGGTGTCCTCGCCGACGGCGATGGACGAGTCGAGCACCTGCGAGACGAACTCCCCGATGAGGTCGCGGGCGTAGGGGCGCTGCGACTCGTCGCGCGCCATCCGCCCGTCCTGAATGATGGTGTCGAGCAGCGCGACGCTCTCGGCCGCGCCGGCCGGCTCCGCCTGCGGGGTCTTCTCATCCTTTTTCGCCATTGCCGTTCCCTCCCACCGAGGCCTTGATCTCCTGCATCCCCTCGGTGTTCTTGACCACGTCCTGCAAGAGCGCGTCGAGCGCGTCGTTGCCGTCGAGTTTGGTGAGCAGGTCGGCGAGCCGCGTCCGCGCCTCGAAGAGCTTGGCCAGCGGCTCGACCTGCTTGAGGACGTTGATCGGGCTGAAGTCGTCGAGGCTCGAGAAGTTGAGCACGGCGCTCAGCTTCTCGCCGCCCTCGCCCTCGCCGCTCGCCTCGCCCCGGACCAGCTTGTTGTCGACGCGCAGCGCGAGGCGGGGGGCGACGGACTTCATGATGTCGTTGAAGTTGTCGCGGTCGATCTCGACGTACTTGCGCTCCCTGAGGGGCGGCAGCGGCTCTTCGGGCTTGCCCGAAAGGTCGGCCATGATGCCGACGACGAGCGGCAGTTCCTTCATCACGATAGCGTCGCCGACCTCCACGTCGTAGGTGATCTGGACGCGGGGCGGGCGCACCCTGTCGAGTTTGTGTTGCGTGCTTTCTGGCATTACTGCCTCCTTTCCGACAAGCGGACTTTGGGGTTACGGGTTGCGTTTAGAGCTAATCGAGTCGCTCCGATGACAAGCGTCTTAAACGGGGCCGGGCGGGCGAGGGGGCGTGCCGGCCGCGGCTTCTAGGGCGTGCGCCCGCCCGGCCCGTTGAGCCGGAGCAGGCGGGTGATCTCCTGCATCTCGCCGTCGTTGCGGACGATCTGCTGGAGGACTTCGTGCAGGCTCATGCCGCCCCACTCGACCGCGCGCCGGACGAGGTAGGGGGTCGGGCTGTGCGGCTCGGTGCGCATGAGGTAGTCGGCGGCCTCGGCGAGCCGGCGGTAGGCCTCGGCGCGGCTGCGGATGGGGCCGCCGGGCCACGGGGCCGCGTCGGCCGCCTCGGGGTCGTCGGCGTAGCTCATCTCGTCTCCCTCCTCGGGCGCGCCCTCGTCGGCGGCCGGGCGCGACTGCAAAACGTCGGCGGCGAGGCGCTGGACGGCGAGCAGCGTGTCGCGGAAGCGGTAGAGGCTCGGGGCCTCGCGGCCGCAGCGCTCGTCGAGCAGTCCTTCGAGCGCGGCGCACGCCTCGGCCGCGCCGCCCGCCTCCTCGTAGAGCGCGGCGTAAAAGTAGCCGTCGGTGAGCATGAGGCTCGAAGTGAACTTCGAGAGCGTGACGCGGCCGCGCGCCTCGGCCGCCTTCGCGGCCTTCGGGTCTTTGCGGGCGAGGTTTTCGAGGTCGCAGGCGCTCTCCCAGTCGGCGTAGGAGTAGGCGTCGGCGTCGGCCGCCTCGGGCGCTGTGACGGGCGCCTGCTTGAGCTTGAGCGAGAGCTTCTCGTTGATCCAGTCGAAGGGCGCGGCGCGCCCCTCGGCGCGGCCGTCCGGGTCGAGCTGCGGGTGGAGGTCGTCCCAGAAGAGTTCGCAGAGGCCGGCGAGCAGGCGCAACCCCTCGCGCACGCCCGCGAAGCCGCGGCGGTGCAGCCACGCCTCCAAAAGCCACGCCGCCACCTGCAAGTCCTTCGAGCGCGAGGCGAGCGCTTCGAGGCAGACGGCCTCGACCTCGGCCCAGTCGGCCCGCTTCAGCTCGGCCTCGTAGATGCCGCGGCTCAGGCGCGGGTCGTCCTCGCGCCGCGCCTCGCGGATGCGGTCGTGGGTGCCCTCGTAGCGCAGGCTCTCGCCGGAGGGCCGGTCGGGGGAGACGGGGCGCAGCAGGGTCTCGATGTCGAAGTCCGAAGGGGGGGCGGAACTCATTTCAGTCTCCGGTCGAAGTCGGGCGGCGGCGGCTACAGCCCCGGCGCGCCGGCGGGGAAGTGGGGCAGGAGCAGAGGCTCCTTGGCGCCCGGCGCGAGCAGCGAGAGGCGCATAAAGACGCGCGCCTCCTGCCCGCGCAGCGCCTCGGGCTGGCTGTCGAAGTGCTCGCCGCCGGGGCGCGTCGGGATCAGGAACTTGAGCGAGTAAACGTCGGGGTCAACGTAGTGCGGGGCGAAGTCGGCCGACGCCGGGCGCTGCCTGAGCAGCATCGTGAGCAGCGACCAGCGGTTGCGGTACTCGAAGACGGCGACGCGGTTCGAGGCGCGGAAGTTGGGCGTCTCGGGCGCGGCCCGCGGCACGACGGGCGAGTCGTTGGCCCAGCGCAGCGTGAGCCGCACCGGCTCGCCGAAGACCCACCGGCCCGTCAGCTCCTTGTCGAGGTAGCCGTACTTGGCGCGGCCCACGTCGAGCGTCCAGTCGGCGATCTGCGCGCCGCCGGCCTCGTGCTCGCGGTTGACGCGGAACTCGACGCTGAAGTCGAGCGCCGGCCCGGCCTTCTTCTCAAGGAAGCCGCCGAAGAAGAGGCGCACGCGCTCCATCTGGTCGAGGAAGTCGTAAGCCTCGGCGCGCGCCGGGCCGAGCTGCGGGTTGCGCTGGAGCGCCTCGCGCGCGGCCGGCCCCTTCCGGTCGAGGAGCTGGAAGAAGGCGAGGATCGCGGCCGGGTCGGCCTCGACGGGCGGCGCGGCGGCGACCTGCTCGCCGAACGGGAAGCGGCCGGCGAGCGTGCGGTTGAAGGCGTCGGCGATCTCGCGGTAGTTGTCGAGCGCGCGCAGCTCGGCCTCGCGGGCCAGCTCGCCGTCGCGGCGGACGCGGTCGGCGGCCAGCTCGTGGCAGCGGCGGCGCAGGAGGTGGCGCAGGTGGTTGCGCGTGCGGATGAAGAAGTCGCGCGAGGGCGCGCCGTCGGCCCCGCCGTCGAACTCGTCGCAGCGCTCCACGTCGATCTTGTCCATCCCGGCGAGCACGAAGCCTTCGAGCGCGCCGAGCGAGTTGCCGGGCTGCTTGCCGTCGTAGCGTTCGAGCTCGGCGAGCAGCTCGCCCCAGTCGACGCGCGCGGCGGCGCGGGCCGGCTGCGCCGGGAGGTTCTGCGCGGCGGCGAAGGCGTAGACGGGCGCGGCCAGCTCGCGCGCGAGGTAGGCCAGACGCTTGCGCCGGGCGGCGAGGTAGGCGGCGAGGTCGTCCGTGCTGTCGGCCCCGAAGGCGGGGGCGGCGAGCGGCTTCGAGCCGTCCCACCACGCGAAGTTCGGCCGCGCCATCGTGTAGAAGAGGTCGTTGTGGAAGTCTTCGCGGAAGGCCGCGCCGACCGCGCCGAGCAGGTGCGAGACCTGCGCGGTGAGCGCGGGCCGGAGCCCCGCGTCGAGGCCGAGGCGGTCGGTGGCGGCGAGCAGTTGGGCCAGAGGCTCGTGCGCCGCCTGAAGGTTGCGCACCTCGGCTTCGAGGCTCGCCAGCGTGGCCGACTCGCC
>DATMVI010000420.1:0-19220 GCA_035563275.1 Pyrinomonadaceae bacterium | reverse complement strand
GGTCGGCGGCGGCGCGGCGCTCGAAGAGGTGGTGGAGGCAGTCGGGGGGGGCGGCGTGGCGCGCGGCGGGGGGCGGGAGCAGGGCGCGGCGCTCGGGCGGGGTGAGCAGGTTCAGCTCCGACACCCGCCGCCCGGGGTCTGAGGCGATGTCGGAGAGCATCATCTCAAGATGCCCCGCGAGCCTTTCGAGCACCGGGGCCTCGAAGCGCCGCGTGTCGTAGACGACGGCCAGCGAAAGCTCTTCGCCGGGCTCCGCGACGATGGTCAGCGGGTACGTCGTCCGCGTGTGGTAGACGACCACGGGGCCGGCCTTCAACCCCAGCTCTTCGGTCGGCAACGCCTCGCCGACCGGGTGGTTCTGAAAAGAGACGATGCTCTCGAACAGAGGAAGTCCCCGCCCCACCTCGCTCCAGCCGTGGAGCTGTACGAGGGGGGTGAACTCGTACTGTCTTGCCTCGACCATCTGGGCCTGAAACTTCCTCAGCCAGTCGAGCACGGTCGCCCCCGCCTCGACGCGCGCTCTGACCGGGAGCGTGTTGACGAACATGCCGACCATCTCTTCGGAGCCGGCCAGTTGGGGCGAGCGGCCCGAGACCGTCGCGCCAATCACCACGTCCGTCTCGCCGCTGTAGCAGCTCAGGAGCAATGCCCACGCGCCCTGAATCAGCGTGTTCATGGTGAGCTGATGCCGCCTGCCGAACTCCTGCAAGCCGGCGGTCGTGCGGGCCGAGAATCTGAAGCGCGCTTCCTCGAAGGCGGCCTCGTCCGCCTCCCACGGCGCGTTCGCGCCCCGGTCGACGCCGAGCGGCGTGGGGGCCGTAAAGCCCTCCATCGTGCGCCGCCAGAACTGCTCGGCCGCCGTCAGGTCTTGCTGCCGCAGCCACTCGATGTAGTCGCGGAAGGGGCGCGGGCTGGGCGCGTCCGGCTCTTCACCCCGGCAGGCGGCCGCGTAGCTGATGAAAAAATCCCTCAGCACGAGCGGGAGAGACCAGCCGTCGAGGATGAGGTGGTGAAACATCCAGACGAAGGTGTGCGCGTCTTCGCCGCTCCGGATGAGCGTGTAGCGCGTCAGCGGCGCGCGCGCGAGCTCGAAGCCCTGCTCACGCTCCTCTTCGAGAAAGCCCTTCAATCGCTCCTGCTGCCCGGCCGGCGAGAGGGCACGCCAGTCCTGATAATCTTCCGCGAGCTCCACCTCCTGCCGCACGACCTGAAGCGGCTCGTCGAGCCCTTCCCACAGGAAGGCGGTTCGCAGAATCGGGTGCAGTTCGAGCACCCTGCGCCAAGCCTCGCGGAAAGCCTCGCGGTTCAACTCGCCCGTGAAGGTGCAGGTTATCTGCTCGACGTAAGCGCCGGAGTTGGGGGCGTAAAGAGCATGAAACAGCATCCCCTGCTGCATCGGCGAGAGGGTGTAAATGTCCTCTACGTTTTGCATTTGGAATCTTTCTCTGCCCGGCGGGGCGTGAGCTGTCCGCGCCAGACAGCCTCGGTCGCGCCCCCGCGCGGTTGCAGTTGTGGGCCGCCGGCTTCGGCAGGCGAAGGCGGTTCAGGAGTCAGCGCGCCGCCGTTTTGTCCGCTTTCTCAAGCAGCCGGGCGACCTTGTTAAGTTTTCTCGAATCGAGGTCTGCGAGGGGGAAGTCCGCGGGGGTGAAACTCTCCGAGTCCTTCGCCGCGCAATGGCCGACGAGCGCGAGGACTTCGGAGGCGTGCGCATCGGCGAGCCCCCTCAAGGTCTCGTCGTCGAGCGACGCCCGGTCGTAAAACCAGTAGATCGTGAGCCGCCCTTCGTGCACGAACGACCTGACGGCCAGCGCGTAGCCGGAGCTTTCCGGCTCCTCGACTTCCGCCACCGGCGCGACCGGGTGCAGGCTGAACAGAGAGCCTTCGGGCAGGAGGCTGTCGAGTTCGCCGAGGTAGTCGAAGCTGACCTGCGGGCGGGGCAGCATCTCCAGACCTTCCCTGAGCGCGGGGTCGGCGTTGTGGTAGCGCGCCATCGCGTAGCTTGAGCCGCCGCGCGGGATCGAACGCACCTGCTCTTTGATCGACGTGAGGAGCGCCCCCTGCCCGTCCGCGTCCGCCGGCGGCAGGTCGAGCACGACCGGGGCGGTCGAGGTGAACGGCCCGACCGCGTTCGAGAGGCCGAGCCCCGGTACGCCCTCGATCCTGCACCGGTAATCGAGCCAGAGGGATTCCGCGCCCGACCACCGGCAGAAGACCTTGACGAGGGCGGCGAGCAGGAAGTCCTCGACCCGCGTGTGGTAGGCGCGCAGGGCTTGGCTGAGCAGCGCGTGGGTGTCGCCCGCGCCGAGTTGCGTGCGGTGGAGCGCGGGGCCGCCGGGCGCGGAAGGCCCCTCGCCCTGACGCCCGGCCGGGAGCGAAGGGAACTCGCGCCGGCGCATGTCGAGCCAGTAAGCGGCCTCGCTGCTGACGGCGGGCGATTGCGCGAACTGAAAAACGCCGTCCGCCACCTCCCGGTAGCGCCGCGCGTCGGACGCGGCCGGCCCCCGCTCCGCCCCGCGGCGGGCCGAAATCTCGGACTGCAAATCCCTCAACAGGACACGAGCCGAGGGCATGTCGGCTACGAGCTGGTGCGAGACGACGAGCAGCAAAGGCTTTTCGGTCGCCCCCCGCTCGAAGAGCGCGAACTTCATCAAAGGGCCTTCGTCCACGTCGAACTGCTCCCGAAACTGGCGGGCGGTTTCGACTACGTTCGGGAGCCGTTCCTCGGGCGCGAGGCGTCTGAGGTCGATGACGTGCAGCGGCACGGCCGAAGCGGGGGCGACGCGCGCGGCCCTCCCCGCGGACGCGCCGGGGAAGCGCAGGCGCAGCGACTCGTGCGAGGCGAGCACGCGCGACAGCCCCTCTTCCAGCAGCTTCGCGTCGAGCCCCGCCTCGACTTCGAGCAGCAGAGACCAGCCGTGCGGGCTCGCCCCGCCCCCGCCGAAGAACTGATTCTGCGCGGGCAGGAGAGGCAACTCGCCCGACTCGGCCGACGGCGCCGCCTGCGCCCCGCCCGCGAGGGCCGCCAGTTGCGCGATGGTCGGGTGCTGGAATAGCTGCTGGACGGTGAAGTTCAGCCCGGCCTTCCGCGCGTTGGCCATGACCTGAATGGCGAGCACGGAATCACCGCCGAGGTCGAAGAAGTTGTCGTGTATGCCGACGCGGTTGATGCCCAGCATCTCCTGCCAGACGGCGGCGAGCTGCGTTTCGAGGCCGCCCGTGGGGGGCACGTAAGGCGTCTGCACGTCCGGGCGCTTGTGCACCGAAGAGATGACGGGCAGGCTCTCGGCCTTCTCCTCGTAGTTGCCGGCGCGCATCTGCCGCGCCTGATTGATGACGGCCTGAAGGCTGTTAGGCGAGACGACCACTTGCGGCAGGGCTTTGCTCCCGAGGACGGCGGCGAAGGCCCAGACGCCCTCCGCCGTGCTCACGCCCCGGCTCATCGCCTGCTCGTAGAGGCTCTGCCTCGCGTCGAACGCGTCCCCGCTTCCGGCCGCCCCCTCCGCCATTTCGCGCAGCCATTCGCCGCCGGACTGATTGCCGGCGGCGAGCGCCTTGACCCCTTTGGCGACCTCCTTAATGCGCTTGTGGCTGAAGCCCTCGACCTCGACGAGCACGGTGCCGTCTTCGGCGAGTATCTGGATGTCGAACGAGGTCGTCTCCTTGTTGGGGTCGGCGTCCTCCCGGCCTGTGGCGTGGACGTAAAGACGCTTCGGCAGAGCGCCGTGAACCCTGAGCCGCTGGTAAGAGAAGGGCAGGTACCCGCTCTCACGCTCGACCAGAAACATGATGCCGTAGCCCGCCGCCCGATCCATCAGCGCGGGGTAGAGCCCGAAATCGGCGAGCTCGCCCGCGTACTCGTCCGGCAGCTCCGTGAGCGCCACGAGTTCGTTATCGCCCAGATAGACGCGCTTCATCGATTGCCAGCGCGGCCCGAGGTCTTCGTCGAAGAAGTCGTCCTCCGTGAGCAGGATGTCGCGGCGGCGGCAACGCCCGATGAGCTGCCCCACGTCAACTTTGCGCGTCGGGGCCGAGGCGAGCGCGGCGATCTTGCCGATGACGTGCCTGTGCCGGTTCGAGTCCTGCGACGCGCCGTCCGTCGGGGCGCTGTCCACGTAAAAATCGTAGCCGTCGCCGTCGCGCTCCAGCACCAGCCTAACGTCGCTGGCCTCGTCGTCCTTCATGCTGAGCGGCGTGAAGAAGTAGACATCCGAGAGCTCCACGGGGCCGCGGCTGACGGCCTGCTGGAAGGCCGCGCGCGCCATCTCAAGGTAGGCCACGCCGGGCACGACGGCCGTTCCGAGGATGCGGTGCTCGTCGAGAATCCAGTGCGTGTTGACCTGAAAGCGCGAGTGGAAGACGTGACGCGACAAGCCTTCGGCGACGTGGCCGTCGATGAGCGGGTGGCCGAAGGACGGGCCCGCTTCGCCGCGCGCCGCGCCTCTGGCGTGGTAGGCCGCGGCCGTCTCGGCCAGCATCCCCACCTCCTGCCACGCGGGCCAGTTGATCGAGACGGCGAAGCTGCCGGTCTCCTGCCGGTAGCGGTGCGCGAAGGCGTCGAGGAAAGCGTTAGCCGCGCAATAGTCCACGCCGCCGAAGCCGCCGAGCAGCGCGCTGCGCGACGAGCAGAGGATAAAGAAGTCCGGCTCGTGCCCCCGCAGCAGGCCCCGGAGGACACGCGTCCCGCCCACCTTCGGGGCCAGCACCTCGCCCGCGTCGCCCTCTTTCTTCAACTGTATGAGTTCGCCGCCGGCCACACCCGCCGCGTGGACGACGCCGTGGATAGGGCCGAAACGCGCGACCGCCTGCCCCCAGACCTCCGCCATGCCCGCCGGGTCGGACACGTCGGCCGCGAAGTAGGCGACCTCCGCGCCCGCCGCGCTCAGGGCCAGAAGGCTTCGGATTCTCCTGCTGTCGCGCGCCTCCGGGTCGTGCGTCCTGAGCCATTCGTCCCACTGCTCCCGCGGCGGGAGGCTTGACCGCCCGGTCAGGACGAGCCTCGCCCCCGCCTCGCGCGCGAGGTATTCGGCTATCGCCAGCCCCACGCCGCCGAGCCCGCCCGTAATCAGGTAGACGCCGCCCTGCCTGAGCCGGGGCGGCGCCTGCGCGGGTTCTTCAAGCCGCACCCGCTCGAAGAGCTGTACCCACCGGCGCCCGTGACGGTAAGCGACCGTCTCCTCCGACGGCTCGGAGAGCTCTTCGAGGAGGCTCTCGACGAACTGCGCGCCGCCCTTCACGGCCTCACCGTCGGAGTCGATGTCGATGAGACGGCAGGTCACCCCCTCGTACTCCTGCGGGATAACTTTGCAGGGCCCCACGAGCAGCGCGCTTTCGGGGACGACGGCCTCGCCCCCGGTCACTTCGTAGAGGTTAAGCGTCAGGATGTCGAGGTGAACCGCCCTGCCGGGCGCGCACGTTCCGAGCGCCTGCGCGAGGTAGATCAGGCTGCGGTAATCGGGCGAGGCCCCGGCGCCGGGAGCCGACTCCGCGTCCGGCTCCGCGGCCCGGTTGACGCTCCACGAATAGACGACGCGGTTCGGCGTCAGGCCGTCCCGCGCCAGCTCTTCAAACAGCCGAACGTATTGCTCGGGGCGTGCGGCGTCGAGCGAGTAATCGAGCGGGCCGAGCTTGGCGAAGGCTTCGCCGTGAGCCACGGCGACCACCTTTTCGGAGGACTCGCGGAGCCGTCCGGCCATCTCCCGGCCGAGTCCCGCCCGGCCGGCGAAGAAGAGCCACGCCGTCTCCCCCTTATCCTGCGGCCCGGCGGCCTTCGCCTCTCCCTGCGCGGAGTGCTTCCAGACGGGGGCGTAGAACCAGCGCGTGCGATCCGGGTCTTTCTCAAGCGATTCCTCGGCCGACGAGGCGGCCTCCGGCTTCGCGTCAACCCAGAAACGCTGCCGCTCGAAAGGGTACGTGGGCAGCGGGAGGCGGCCGCGCGGGTCGTCTTTGTGTAGGCTCTCCCAGCGCGGCTCGACGCCCGCGACCCACAGTTGCCCGAGGGCCATCAGCACGGACTCGTCGTCGGCGCGGCCCGACTCGGCGGTGGGCAGCGAGGTCAGCACCATCTGCCCGGTGGGCTTCTGCGGGTGCCAGCGGGCCATCGTCATCAGCGCCCGGCCCGGCCCCACTTCGAGCAGGATCCACGCCGGGTCTTGGAACAGCTTCCTGAGCCCTTTGCTGAACTGGACGGCGCGGCGCAGGTGTTTCGTCCAGTACTCGGGCGAGGTGGCCTCGGCGTCCGTTATCCACTCGCCCGTCAGGTTCGAGACGAAGGGGCGCTGCGGGCGGTTGAGTCGGACGGTTCTGACTAGGCGGAGGAAGTCGTCGAGGATCGGCTCCATCATCGACGAGTGAAAAGCGTGCGAGGTGTGGAGCCGGCGGCAGACCACGCCGGCCTCCGACAGCTCCGACTCGAAGAGGCCGACCGCTTCGTCCGCGCCCGAGACGACACAGAGCGAGGGCGAGTTGATCGCCGCGATCTCAAGGCCGTCGGGCATGCGCGAACGCAGCTCGCCCTCCGGCAGTTGAACCGAGAGCATGCTCCCGCCCGGGAGCTGCTGCATCAGGCGCCCGCGCCCGGCCACCAGCCTCAAAGCGTCTTCGAGCGACAGCACGCCGGCGAGGCACGCGGCCACGTACTCGCCGACGCTGTGGCCGATCATCGCTTCGGGCTCAATCCCCCACTCCATCAGCAGTTGAGCCAGAGCGTACTCGACGGCGAACAGGGCGGGCTGCGCGAAGGCCGTCTGCTTCAGACGCTCGGCCGCCTGCCCGGCCTGCCCTTCCGGCGGGAAGAGCACATCCTGAAGCCTCGCCCCGAGGTGCGGCCCAAGCAGTTCGGCGCAGCGGTCGAGGTGGCGGCGGAAGGCGGGCTCGGAGCCGTAAAGCCCCGAGCACATGTTGACGTACTGAGAGCCCTGACCGGAGAACATGAAGGCCACGGGGCGCGCGAACGCCTCTTTCGAGCCCGTGACGACTTTGCTGATGTCCGTCATCCCGAGGGCCGACAGCGCGCCCTCGCGGTCGCCGCAAATGACGGAGCGGCGGTGGCTGAAAGCCCTCCGCCCCACCTGTAGCGTGTACGCGAGGTCTCCGAGATCGGCCTCGGGGTGCTGCTCAAGGTAGTCGCGCAGGTTGGCCGTCAGAGCCTCAAGGGCCGTCCCCGTCCTCGCCGACAGCACGAGCAGGTGGCGCGGCCGCTTTGAGCCGGCGCGGGCGGTCGCCGGGGCCTCCCCGATGATGACGTGGGCGTTCGTCCCGCCGATGCCGAAGGAGCTGACGCCGGCCGTGCGCGGCCCGCCGTCGCTCTCCCACGGCCGGAGGGCCGCGTTGACGTAGAAGGGCGAGTCGGCGAAGTTGATGCGCGGGTTGGGCTCGGCGAAATGGAGGCTCGGCGGTATCTGCCGGTGTTCGAGGGCGAGCGTCGTCTTGATGAGGCCGGCGATGCCGGCGGCGGTGTCCAGATGCCCGATGTTGGTCTTCACCGACCCGATGCCGCAGAAGGTCTTCCGGCGAGTCGAGCGCCGGAAGACCTGCGTCAACGCCTCGACCTCGATGGGGTCGCCGAGCGGCGTCCCCGTGCCGTGCGCCTCGATGTAGCTGAGTTGTTCGGGCGAGACGCCCGCCATCGCCTGCGCCAGCGCGATCACCTGCGCCTGACCGGAGACGCTCGGCGTCGTGTAGCCGATCTTCTCGCTGCCGTCGTTGTTGATGGCGGTGCTGCGGATGACGGCGCGGATGTGGTCGCCGTCGGCGAGCGCCTCTTCGAGCCGCTTGAGTACGACGACGCCCGCGCCGTTGCCGCTGACCGTGCCGTTCGCCCCGGCGTCGAAGGCGCGGCAGTGGCCGTCGGGCGAGTTGATGCCGCCCTCCTGATAAAGATAGCCGGCCTTGTCGGGTATGGTGATGGTGACGCCGCCCGCGAGCGCGATGTCCGACTGGTAGCCGAGCAACGACTGGCAGGCCAGATGCACGGCGACGAGCGATGTCGAGCAGGTCGTCTGCACGGTGACGGTCGGCCCCCTGAGGTTCAGCTTGTAGGCGGCGTGCGTCGTCAGGTGGTCGGTGCGGTTCAGGATCGAGGTTTGCAGGAATCCGAACTTTTCGATCAGCCGGCGGTTCGAGAGCAGGTTCGAGATGAGGTAGGTGTTCAGGCTCACGCCCGCGTAGAGCCCGATTGAGCCCTGAAACCGCTCCGTGTCATAGCCCGCGTTCTCCAGCGCCTCCCAGACGCACTCAAGGAAGAGGCGCTGCTGCGGGTCGGTGAACTCCGCCTCGCGCGGCGTGAAGCCGAAGAAGTCCGCGTCGAACAGCTCTATGTCGTCCACGACGGCGTTGGCCCTGACGTAGGACGGGTTGCCGAGCAGGTGAGGGGCGACCCCTTCGCGCGCGAGTTCTTCCGGGGTGAAGAAGCGGATCGACTCGACGCCGCCTTTCAGATTCTCCCAGAACTCGGCCAGATTCCGCGCGCCCGGAAAGCGCCCGGCCATGCCGATGATGGCGATCTCTTCGAGGGAGTCGGAAAAATCGGATGCGGTCATAACCTGCCTTTCAGTCCTTTCGAGAGTCGCCTCTGACGGGCGGCGGCCTTCCTAATCCTGTCGGCCGCCTCTTGGGCCTGCTCGAAGTCGGCGCGCGGGTCTGCCTCGGCCTCGCCCCGCTTGTGGAACTCGGCGAGCGCGGCGACGGTCGGGTGCTGGAAAATCTCGACCATGGAGATTTTCAGGTCGAGCTCTTCGCGCAGCCTCTGGTGGAGCTGAACGAGGAGCAGCGAGTGGCCGCCGAGGTCGAAGAAGTTGTCCTGCCGCCCGACGCGCTCCACGCCGAGCACCTGCTGCCAGATGGCGGCGATCTGCCTCTCCGCGCCGGCCCGCGGGGCGAGGTAGGCGGCCTTCGTCTCCGCTTCGAGGGCCGCGGGCGAAGAGAGGGCCGCGCGGTCGATCTTGCCGTTGCGGTTGAGAGGCATTTCGTCGAGCAGCAGGAGGGCCGCCGGGATCATGTATTCGGGCAGCCTCTCCCTGAGGAAGAGGCGCAACTCCTGCACGGAGAGCAGGTCGGCGGGAGGGCGCTCGGCCGCGACGCGCGGGCGGGCGGGCGGCGCGGCGTCGTCGGCCCGGAAGCCCCTGCGGACGGCGTAGAGGTTATGCCTGTCCGTCTCCCGCAGGAGCGCGTCCTGCTCGGCGAAGGCGTCGAAGCCGCGGCGCTCAAGCATCGCGACGATCTCGCCCACGCGCCCTTTCGTCTCCTGCCCCGCGCCGTCGTGAACTTCCATCACGATCTGCTGAATCTTCGGCCAGTCCTCGTCGCGGATGCCCTCAAGCACGTTGAGTTCGGCGCGCTGCACGTCCACCTTCAGGAGGTCGATCCGCTCGACGCCTTCGTCGGCGATCACGTCCGAGAGCGTCCGCAGGCTACAGTCGTAGGTCTCCGAGGCGAAGCGCCCGGCCAGCAGCTCGTCCGCGTGCTCAAGCAGCCCTCCGCCCTCCTGCCCGGCGGCCTGCTGGTTGGCGAGATACTTCTTGACGACCTCGATGTCGGCCGAGGAGTCGGAGTAGGACTCCTGCCCGGACATCATGCTGTAGTGCGGGTAGTAGGTGAAGCTCGCCGTCTGATTCCGGTTCGAGATGCCGAAGGGGAACAGCTTGACGGGCGCGGCATACAACTCGGCGTTGATGCGGAGCGTGTCGAAGATGGGCGGGATCGGCTCGAAGGCGAAGACGCGCGCCGAGGGGAAGTGCTCGGCCACGAACAGGGTGAACATGCCGATGTTGGCGCCCACGTCGAAGACGACCGCGCCGTCAGGGACGCGTATGCCGCGGCTCGTGTAGATGCGTTTCTCGAAAATCTCCTGATAGAGATAGTCGCTCTCGTTCCGGTTGTGGTGGACGATGGCCCTGCCGTTCGGCAGGGGGTAGCGCGTGCGCCCCTCGACGGCCGCCCTGTGCCTGCGCTTCGGCTGGACGTAGCCGACGAGTCGCTGTTTCCCCTGCGCGTCCTGCACGGCGACGACGGCCGCCTCGCGCACGGCGGGGTGCTCATGCAGGACTGCTTCGACCTCGCCGGGCTCGATGCGGAAGCCCTGTACTTTGACCTGCAAGTCGAGCCGCCGCAGGTATTCGAGCCGCCCGTCCGGCAGGTGGCGAACCACGTCGCCCGTCGCGTACATCCTTGCGCCCGGCTCCTTCGAGAAGGGGTCGGGGATGAACCGCTCGGCCGTCCGGGCCGGCTGCCGAAGGTAGCCCCGCGCCAGCCCCGCGCCGGCGACGTAGAGCTGACCGG
This sequence comes from Pyrinomonadaceae bacterium, assembly GCA_035563275.1. Classification (GTDB taxonomy): domain Bacteria; phylum Acidobacteriota; class Blastocatellia; order Pyrinomonadales; family Pyrinomonadaceae; genus QHXN01. Next base: position 8,945 of record DATMVI010000420.1, on the reverse strand, counting down.
GCGAGCCGACCGGCGCGGGGCTCAGGTATGCGTCCAGCACGTAGGCCCGCACGTTGGCGATGGGGCGGCCGATGTTCGGCTCCGCGCCGCGAATCTCGCCGGCCGTCGCGTCCACGGTGCATTCGGTCGGGCCGTAGACGTTGAAGCCGCGCCTGTCCGGCCTCCCGGCGAGCCGCGCCCACGTCCCCTCGTCCAACGCCTCGCCGCCGATCAGGAGCGTCGGCGGCAGCCCCTCCAACTCTTCCGAAAGCCCGCCGGACAGCCAGAGCTTGAGCTGTGAGGGCGTGCAGTCGAGCGCGTCGACCCCGTGCCTCTTCACGTAATCGGAGAGCGCGGCCGCGTCGAGCCGCACCTCTTCGGGGATGATGCAGACGGCGTGGCCGTGAAGAACCTGTAGCAGTTGCTTGACGGAAGCGTCGAAGGCCAGCGGCGCATTCAGCCCGACGCGCAGCGGGCGCTCCGCGTTGCCGTAAATCTCTTCGAGCAGCGCGAAGGAGAGGTTGACGGCCGAGCCGTGCTGCACCATCACGCCCTTGGGCCGGCCCGTCGAGCCTGACGTGTAGATGATGTAGGCGAGATTTTCCGGCGCGATGTCAGACGGGGGCGGCGCCTCTTCTCCGCCCTCGGCCTCCGCTTCGGGCGCGTCGGCCGCGACCAGCGCGACCTCTTCGCCCGGCAGCAGCGCGGCGAGGCTCGTCTGCGTGACGACGGCGCGGCAGCCCGCGTCGCGCGCCAGAAGGGCGAGACGCTCTTTCGGCTGGCCGGGGTCGAGCGGCACGTAAGCCCCGCCCGCCTTCCATATGCCGAGCACCCCGACCAGCATCTCGATTGACCGCTCAAGACAGAGCCCGACGGCGGATTCAGTCCCGACGCCGAGCCCTCGCAAGCGTCGCGCGAGCCGCTCGGACCGGCGGTCCAACTCAGCGAAGTCGAGCGACCGCTCGCCGCAGACGCAGGCGACGGCCTCCGGCGTGCGCTCCGCCTGCCGGCGGAAAAGCTCCACGAGGCTGGCCGCCGGGTAGGGCCGCCGCGTCTCGTTCCACGCTTCGAGCACCTGCCGCCGCTCCGCCGCGCCCAGAATCTCGGCACGCCTCACGGGGCAAGGGGGCCCCGCGGCGGCGTGGCGCAGCAGCGTCGTCAGGCGCTCGGCGAGAAGCCGTGCGGCCCCGGAAGAATAGACGGCCGGGTCATAATGAAATTCGAGCCCCAGACTCTCCGCGCTTTCGAGGCATGAGAGCTTGAGCTCGTAATCGGCCGAGACCGACGACAGCGCGACGGGCATGAACCTCAGGCCGCCCGACTGAACCGGGTCGGGCAGGCGGTTCCACTCGAACTTGAGCGGCAGCGCAGTCGCCGACGCGCCGGGGCCGCGCGCGTCCCGCTCCTGCTCAAGCGGGTAATAGACCTGCTTCTCTTCGGCGCGCGTGAGGTCGTCGAAGTTTCGCTTCAGCACTTCGGCGAAGGTGTAGTCTTCCTCGATGCGCGGCTCGACGGGCGCGTACCTTGCGAAGAGCCCGAGGGCGTCGGCCAGCCCCCGGCGCTGCCGCCCGTCGAACAGGGCGCCGACGGCAAAGCGTTGCCCCTCGCCGAGCCGCCACGCGAGGAGGCTGAAGGCCGTGAAGAGCACCGACGGGAGGCTGACCCCGTGCCGCGCCGCGAGAGATTGCAACCCTTGCAGAAGAGCGGCCTCGACGGTGAAGGCGAATCTGCCTCTGGCATCGTCCCCGGGCGTCGCGGTCGCGGAGGCCGGCGGCAGGCGCGTGGGGGCCGCCGCCGCTTCGGCGAAGGGCTTCCAGTACTCCCGCGCGGCGGCCCCGGCCGCGCTTTCGAGCAGCTCGTGCTGCCACTCGCTGTAGTCGATGTATTGGACGAACTCTTCACCCGACGGGGCCGGCTCGCTCTCCGCGGCGCACAGTTCGGCCAACTGCGCGTAGATGTTTTTGAGCGTCACGGCGTCGCCGCACATCGCCGAGAGCGTCACCAGCAGCGCGCTTTGTGTCGGGGAGAATCTCAAAAGGGTGTGGCGGGCGAGCGGCCCTCGCTCGTAATCAAAATCGGCCCGCGCGTCTTGCAGGAGGCGCTCCCCGACGGCCGCGAGCGGGTCGCCCCCCCCGGCCGCGTCCTGAACTTCGAGCCGCGCGTCGGCACCTTCGGCGAGCACCTGTATGGGCACTTCCATCCCCGCGAAGCAGTGGAACGTCGTGCGCAGCGATTCGTGCCGCTCCGTCAGGACGCGCAGCGCCTTCTCCAGACGGGCCGGGGGCAGCTCGCCCCCCACGAGGATGGCGAGCTGCGAGACGAACCCGCGCCGCTTCCGCGCCGTCAGCCAGAGGTGTTTTTGTTGGGGTGAGAGGCGAAAACCTTCGAGGGTTTTCGCCTGCGCTCCGTAAAGGTTCTGCTCTGTTGACACGACCCCTCCGCCGAAGCTCAGAGAATGTGAAGGCCCGGTTGGGCGGCGCCGAGTGCGTACAGTTCCGCCATCGCAACCAGAATTTCCCTCGGCCCTGAGAACGCCTCCCTGCCGTGAGAGGCGAGAAAGTTGTCGAGCAGCAGGATGTCGCCCTGCTGCCAGTCGAAGGCGACCGCCGCCCGGCTGTAAGTCTCGCGTATCTCTTCCGCCACCTCGGGCTCTATCGGCGAGCCGTCGCCGTAGAAGGCGTTGCGCGGCAACTCGTCCTCCGCGAACTGCGCCAGCAGAGCCTCGCGGGTCTCCGGCGTCAGGTTGGAGGCGTGGAACATGTGCGCGTGATTGAACCAGACCTTGACGCCGAGCTTCGGGTGGGTGGCGACGACCTGCCTGATCGCGCGCGTGCGCAGCCGGTCGCCGCTCCTCCACTCGCAGGTCATGTAGGCCTCGCGGCAGTAACGCTCGACCGCGCCCCGGTCGTCGGTCTGAAAGACCTCCTGCCACGGCAGGTCAACGCCCTCGCCGTAGTTCCTCACGTAGAGCACGCCCTTCTCAAGGAACCGCTTTTTAATCGCGGGCGACAGCAGCCCGAACACCCTCCTGTCGTCGGCGATGGGCGTCCGGCCCCCGGACTGCGCGGGCCGCCCGCAGAAGAACCAAATCTTGGTCGGCCAGTTGTGCGAGTAGGACATCTCGTGGTGCAGGGGGATTCTCTGATCCGCGGGGTATTCGGTCGAGGTGTAGATGAACGGCCTGACCTCCGAGCGGGGGGCGGCCCGCTCCCTGTAGTCGAGCAGTTCGTCGGTCAGCGCCCCGACGAAGAGCGAGAAGTGTTCGGCCGTAACGTCGCGGAAGCCGCGGAAGAGGATGGCCCCGTGGCTCAGCAGCTCGCCCTCCACCAGCCCCCTGTGAGCGCCGGCCCACTCCGAGAGGTTCAGGTCGGCGACCCCCGGCCTGACGACGAGCGGGAAACCACGCTCGCCGTCCAAGTACTCGAAGCGAACGAGGTCTTGCTGCGTGAGCCTGACCGCCTGACGCCTGCGCGGGATGATCTCGTTCATTGGAAGGCTCTCGGCCGTGCGCGGGAGGGCGGGCGCCGCGGCGTTGCCGGGCGGCTACACTTCGTTCCAGCCGCAAAGTTTCGACATGCCCGTGATGACCTGCCGCGGCCCCGCGTAGGGCTCGCGCCCGTGCGCCGACAACATGTTGTCGAGCGCCAAAACGTCGCCCCGCCGCCACGAGAACAGGGTCTTTTCCGCAAGGTAGGCCGCGCGCAGCTCTTCGATCACCGTGGGCTCGATGGCCGAGCCGTCGCCGTAATAGGTGTTATTGGGCAGGTCTTCTTCGGCCACCTCCGCGCGCAGCCTCGCCTGTATCTCGGGCTCAAGCGTCGTGACGTGGAAAAAGGCGGCGTGATTAAACCACGCGGCCTCCCCGGTCTGCGGGTGCGTGGCCGTGACGCGCCGCACCTGCCACGTCTTCAGGCGCCCGCCGGACTTCCACTCGAATTGAATGGCGTTGTCGCGGCAGTAGGACTCGACGCCGAGCGGGTCGTTCGTCTGGAAGGCGGTCTGCCAGCTCAGCCCGAAGCTGCTGCCGAAGTTGCGCGTGTACATGTAGCCCCGCTCCTCAAAGCGGCGGCGCGTGTCGGCGGAGATGCGGCGGAGAACCCGCCGCGTGTCGGCGATCGGGGTCTGCCCGCCCGACTCGGCCGGGGTGAGGCAGCAGAAGATGATGCGCGCGGGGAAGCTCAGGTTATAAGACTGCTCGTTGTGCAGGAAGATCGGGTACTCGGGCGGGTAATCGGTCGAGGTGTAGATGTTGCCGCTCACCCGCGTGCGCGGCGAGGAGCGTTCCGTGTACGGCAGGGCCCCGCCGGCGGCGCCGACGAACCTCTCGAACTCGTGGAGCGAGGGCGTCGTGAAGCCTCTGAACAGGAGGGCCCCGTAGGTGTTCAGTTGCGCGTCCACGAAGTCGGCGCAGCCCTCGGCCCACGCCGCCAGATTGAGCCCCTCGACCGTCGGCTCGACGACGAGCGGGAAGCCCCTTCGCTCGTCGAGAAAGCCCGTCCTGACGAGCGACGCCTGCGACAGCCTGAGGGACTTCCGGCGCCTGAAGGGCGCTTCCTCTTCGGTCAAAGCCTGTTCCTGTTGTGACATAAGCTTAATCCCGGGCCGGGGCCTCGGGCCGGCTCGACTTACAGACGTTCGCCCTCCGGCGAGACGGCCACGGGACTCCTCCTCCTGACGGCGAAACCCTTCTGCATCTCTTCCGCCTCGCGGCTGGCGGCGGCGCGCAGCTGCTCTTTCTCCGCCTCGGTGAGCATTTCGAGGTCTGCGATTCTCGCGTCGGGGTCGGCGGCCACAGAGCGCAGCAGCGAGACGTAGTGCGCGTGCATGCGCTCGACCGTTTCGGCGTCGAACAGGTCGCTGCGGAACGCCCACTGAACCGCGAGGCCGTCGGCCTCTTCCGAGACCCAGACGGTCAGGTCGTACCTGACGGCCTCGTACCTGAACGGGTAGGGCGACAGGGTCAGGCCGGGCAGTTCAAGGCTCTGCTGCCGCTGGTTCTGCACGCCGAAGGCGACTTGGAAGAGCGGCGAGCGGCCCGGGTCGCGTTCGGGGCGCAGTTCGTCGACCAGCAGGTCGAAGGGCAGCTCCTGATGCGCGTACGCGCCGAGGCTCGCCTCCTTCGCGCGCGCCAGCAGCTCGCGGAACTTCGGGTCGCCGGCGAGGTCTACGCGCAGGACGAGCATGTTGACGAAGAACCCGATGAGGTTTTCAACCTCGGCGCGGTTGCGGCCCGCGACGGCCGAGCCGACGACGACATCCGTCGAGCCCGTGTACCTCGCGAGCAGCACGTCGAAGACGGCCAGCAGCGTCATGAAAATGGTCGCGCCTTCCTCGCGGCTCAGGCCGCGGATGGCGCGCTCAAGCTCGGCCGGAAGCACGTACCGGCGGTACTCGCCCGTGAAGTCGGGCGCGGCGGGCCTCGGCCTGTCGGTCGGCAGCTCGCGGACGGGGAAGGCCCCGCTCAGGTGGCGCTTCCAGTAGGCGAGGTGCTTCTCAAGCTGGTCGCCTTGCAGCCACTCGCGCTGCCAGTGGGCGTAGTCCGCGTACTGCACCGGGAGGTCGGGCAGGTTCGGGGCCTCGTCGTTCAGAAACGCGCGGTAGAGCTGCCCGACCTCGTTCGTCAGCAGCGCCATCGACCAGCCGTCGCTGACGATGTGATGGGTGGTCATCAGCGCGACGTGCTCTTCCCCGCCGAGCCGCAGCAGCCTGACTCTCAGCAGCGGCCCCTGCTCCAGATCGAAAGGCGCGGCGGCCTCCTCCGCGGCGAGTTGCTCGACCCGCGCGGCCCGCTCGCCGGCGTCGAGCATCGAGAGGTCTTCGACCGCCAGCGGCACTTCGCGCGGCTCGCCGACGAGCTGCACGGGCCGCCTGTTCCTGACGCGGAAGGTGGTGCGCAAAGTCTCGTGGCGTCTGACGAGCTCGCCGAGCGTTCTGGCGAGGGCGGGGAGGTCGAGCCGACCTTCCAGCCGCACGGCGACCGGCATATTGTAGGCGGGGCTTTCGGGGGCCAGCTGGTGGTAGAACCAGAGGCGCTGCTGCGCGAAGGAGAGCGGCAAGTCCTGCTCGCGCGGCACCTTCGTGATCGGCGGGGCGGAGACAACCGTCTCCGCCTCGCCGGCGGCGAGCCACGCGGCGAGTTCCGCGACGGTGTGGAGCTGGAACACCTTCCTGACCGGAAGCTCCACCTTCAAGACCTCGCGCACCTTCGAGATCATGTGCGTGACGAGCAGCGAGTGGCCGCCGAGCTCGAAGAAGTCGTCGTGGATGCCGACGCGCGCGAGGCCGAGCACGTCGGCCCAGATGCCCGCCAGCAGCTCCTCGACGTGACTTCCCGGTGCCTTGTAGCTCCCCGCCTCCGAACGGTCTGCGTAGCCCGACTTCGGCAGGGCGCGGCGGTCAACCTTGCCGCTGGAGTTGAGCGGCAGGGCTTCGAGCAGGACGAAGGCGGACGGGCGCATGTAGGCGGGCAGTCGCTCGCGGCAGTGCGCGCGCAGCTCGGAGGCCAGCCCGGGCGGCCGCTCCCCCGCGACCACGTAGGCCGTCAGGTGCCCGTCGCCCGCCCCGCCCTCCTCGACCGTGACGAAACAGTCCCGCACGGCCCCGTGCTCCCGAACCACCGCCGCGACCTCGGCCGGCTCCACCCGGAAGCCGCGAATCTTCACCTGATCGTCGGCCCGCCCCATGAACTCGATGTTGCCGTCGGGGCGGTAGCGCGCGAGGTCGCCGGTGCGGTAGAGGCGCGCGCCGGGGCTGGTGCTGAACCTGTCGGGGATGAACTTTTCGGCCGTCAACCCGGGGCGGTTCAGGTAGCCCCGCGCGACGCCTTCGCCGCCGACGTGCAGCTCGCCGCGCACCCCGACGGGCACGACAGCGCCCTTCTCGTCGAGGATGTAAGCCGTGACGTTCGGGGTCGGGCGTCCGAGCGGGATTCTGCCGCCGTCCGCGTCTTCGCCCGCGCGGATTTCGTAGAGGGTGGAGGTGATGGTCGTCTCGGTGGTTCCGTAAGCGTTAACCAGACGCGCCGACGCGAAGGGCGTGCTCGCCCACGCCCTGACGCCTTCGGGCGACACGACCTCGCTGCCGACCACCCAGAGCCGGGGCCCGCCGCCCGCCTCCGCGGCCTCCGCGAAAGAGCGCTCACGGACGAGTTGCTGCCAGAAGGCCGCGGGCAGGTTGACGACCGTCAGGCGGTATTCGCTCAGTCGCTTGGCGAACTCCGGCGGGCTCCACCCGTCGCCCGTCCTCAGGACGAGCGTCGCCCCGGACAGAAGGGTCGGCAGAATCTCTTCGAGCGAAACGTCGAAGCTCACCGAGGCGAATTGCAGGACGCGATCCTGCGCGCCGAGGCCGTATTCGTCGCGGGCGGCGTAGCAATGGTTCAGCAGCGCGTCGTGCGAGACGGCGACGCCCTTCGGCCGACCCGTCGAGCCGGAAGTGTAGAGGACGTAGGCTATGTTTCGGCCGTCGACCGGGCCTGCGTGCGGGGGGCCGCCGTTCTCGTCGAACGAAGGCCGAGTCGGGCTCAGGCAGACGGCCCGCTCGGCCTGCGAGTAGGCGGGCACTTCCTTCAGCAACTCCTCGCGCGTGACGACGGTCGAGACCGACGCGTCTCGAATCATGTGAAGCAGCCGCCATTCCGGGTTGGCCGGGTCGAGGGGGACGGCCGCGCCGCCCGCCTTAAAGACCCCGAGCAGCGCCACGACGTAATCTATCGAGCGTTCAAAGCCGAGGCCGACGCGAACCTCCGGCCCGACGCCGAGGCTTCTGAGCTGTCGCGCCAACCGCTCCGACCTCGTCTCCAACTCGCCGTAGGTCAGGCGCTGCGTCCCGGCCATCACGGCGAGCGCGTCCGGCGTTCGCCGCGCCTGCTCCTGAATCAGCTCGTGGACGCGGCGGCCCGGAGGTAGCGCCAGCCGCCCGGCGTTCCATTCCACGACCAGCTGGTGCTCCTCTTCGGGGGTCAAAAGAGATAGCTCAGACACCTTCTGCGCGGCGTCGTCGAGGAGGGCTTCGAGCACCCTCGCGTAATGCGCGAGCAGGCGGTCAATCGTCGGAGCTTCAAACAGCTCCGTGCTGTACTCGGCGGAAATCGTGAGACCGCCGCGCTGCTCGACCGCCGTCAGCGTGAGGTCGAAGGCCGTCTGGTTCGACTCCACCTCCAGCGGGATGAGGGCGAGGTCTTCGAGCCGCCTTTCTTCGAGGATCGCTTCCTGATAGGTGAACATGACCTGAAAGACGGGCGACCAGCCGAGGCTGCGCTCCGGCTGTAGACGCTCGACTATCTGCTCGAATCTCACGGCGTCGTGCTCCTGCGCCTCAAGCACCACCTGTCTCACGCCGCGCAACACGTCCTGAATCTGCTCGTCGCCGCCGACCCTTAAACGCAACGCCAGCGTGTTAGCGAACAGCCCGATCAACCCTTCAACCTCGCGCCAACTGCGGTTAGCCACGGGGCTGCCGATTACCAAATCCTCCTGCCCCGTCTGCCGCCGCAGCAGGCAGGCCAGAGCGGAGAGCAGCAACATGTACATGCTCACGCCCTGCGCGCGCCCCCAGCTTCGCAGCCGCTCAAGGGTTTCGGCCCCGAGCGCCAACTGCCGGCGCGCGCCGCGCGTTCCCAAGACGGCCGGCCTCGGCCTGTCGGTCGGCAGTTCGAGCAGCGCAGGGGCCCCGGCCAACTGTCGGAGCCAGTAGTCCAACTGCCTCGCGTACTCTTCGGTCTGCTCGAACTCACGCTGCCAGTGGGTGAAGTCGGCGTACTGGATGGGCAGCTCCGTCGGCCGCCCCCCTTCGCCGCGCCCCGCCGCCTCGTAAGCCTCGGCCAACTCCCCGACGAGCACCCCCATCGACCACCCGTCCGAGATGATGTGGTGCAGCGCCAGCGCCAGCACGTGCTCCCCCTCGCCCACACGCAGCAGCCGCGCCCGCAGCAGCGGCGCCCGCCCCAGCTCGAACCCCTCGCGGCC
>DATMVI010000419.1:0-5301 GCA_035563275.1 Pyrinomonadaceae bacterium | reverse complement strand
CCGTCGCCGTCCCGCGCCTCGCGCCCTCGCAGTCGCCCCCCTCGGTCGTCATCAACACAGACGAGCCGCCCCCGCCGCCGCGCGTGCGCCCGACGCCGACCCCGCGCCCGACCCCCGAGCCGACGCCGCCGCCCGACGACGCGGAGGACGTGGTGCGCGTGACCTCGAACCTCGTGGTCGTGCCCGTCTCGGTGACGGACTCGGCGGGCGAGGCCGTGACGGGCCTGAAGCTCGCCGACTTCCGGCTCCAAGAGGAAGGGCGGGCGCAGGAGCTGGCGGCCGTCGGCGACGCCGAGCAGGTTCCGCTCGACATCGCCCTCGTCTTCGACGTTTCTTCGAGCGTGACGAAGAACTTCGAGTTCCAGAAGCAGTCGGCCGCCGGCTTCCTCAAACAGGTCTTGAAGCCGATCGACCGCGCGGCCATCTTCACCATCGCCGAGCGCCCGCAGATGGCGCAGCCGCTCGCCTCGGGCGCCGACGCGCTCGCGGGGCTGGCGAAGCTGCGCGCCGCCGAGAAGGCGACGGGCACGGCCTTCTACGACACGGTGATGGCGGCGGCCAAGTACCTCGGCGCGAACGCGCCCGAGCGCAACCGCCGCGTCATCCTCGTCATCACCGACGGCGAGGACAACTTCAGCGACGACGTGCGCGACGCGACCGTCGCCGCGCTCAACCGCGTGAACAAGTCCGACGCGGAGCGGGCCGACGAGGAGAAGCTGCTGGCCGTGGCCCAGAGCACGACCGCGCCGCACCGCCGCGCCTTGCAGAAGCTCGTGCGCGAGGTGCAGCGCGCCGACGCCGTCTTCTACTCGATCAACCCGAGCGGGCCGGGCTTGCGCCTGAACGTCATCAGCCAGCGCGCGCAGGACAACATGCAGCAGGTGGCCGAGACGACCGGCGGCAACTCCTTCGTCCCCGCGCGCCTCGAAGACCTCGACTCGGTCTTCCGCCGCATCGCCGCCGAGCTGCGCGCGCAGTACCTGCTCCAATACCTCTCGAACGCCGCCGCCCCGCCCGGCAAGTTCCTCCGCATCAAGGTCACCGCGCCCGCGCGCCCCGACCTCCGCATCCGCGCCCGGCAGGGCTACTACAAGAAGGGGTGAAGAAAAGTAGACAGTAGACAGTAGTCAGTAGTCAGTAGAAAAGCGAAGCGGAAGCCCGACCGTGAAGGGCGGCTCAAGTCCCACGACACAGTCGTTCAATGGGGCTTGAGCCGCCCTTCACGGTCGGGCTTCCGCCTAACTGCCGGCTGCGCGGAGCGCTACTGACTACTGACTACTGTCTACTTCTTTAAAGCTCTATCAGCGCGTCCGTCAGCCTCGTGCTGATGGCGAGGAGGGTGCGGCCGGCCTGATCGAAGCGGTTGGCGTTGACCTGCTGGGCGGCCTCCTCGGCTTGGCGCGAGACGCCTTCGAGCGTGCGGTACTGGCGCGCCAGCCCCGAGGTGAAGCGGAACTGCGCCTCCAGCTTGTCGAGGCGGTCTCCCATCGTGCGGATGTTCTGCACGACGCTGTTCTTGGCGCGCGCCGTCACCTCGGCCGACTCGGCCTGCGCGCCCGTCAGCTCAAGGTCTTTCGAGAGCCGCCCGTAGAGGTAGAGGAAGCTGGTCAGGTCTTTGTTGAGCGCGGCGAGTTGGAGGCGCACGGCGTTGACCTGCGTCTGGTCGAGCCGCGACGCGGCGGGCTGGCGGCGCTGCGGGGTGGTGCGCCGCCCGCGCCTCTGGGCCAGCGAGGCCGCCGGGAAGGTCAAAAGCAGGCACACGGTAGCCGTGGCGAAAAAGGATTTCACGTTCTCCCTCCTACGCGTGTTTGTCGGTAAAGTCTCGGGGCGACCGGCTTAAGCTTTGCCCGTTTGCCGCCGAAGGTCAAGCGGGGGAGTGGACAATTAAGAATTAAAAATTAAGAATTAAGAACGGCGTGGCGGGGAATCCCGAAGGGCGCTGCGGCGATCACGTCATTCTTAATTTTTAATTCTTAATTCTTAGTTGCTCTTATGCGTTCGAGACAGTTGAGAGTTCGCCGGCTCGGCCGGATGGAGTACGGCGCGGCCCACTGCGTGCAGAAGGAGACGGAGGCGGCGGTGCGCGAGGGGCGCGAGCCGGACACGCTGCTGCTCGTCGAGCACCCGCACGTGCTCACGGTCGGCCGCCGCGCCACGCCGGCCCTCATCCTCGCCCCGCCCGAGGTGCTCGCCGAGCGCGGCGTCTCGGTCTTCGAGACGAACCGCGGCGGGAAGATGACTTACCACGGGCTGGGCCAGCTCGTCGGCTACCCGGTCGTCAACCTCAGCCCCGACCGCGAGGACGTGCACCGCTACGTCCGCGACCTCGAAGAGGTCTTGATCCGCGCGATGTCGGATTACGGCGTCGAGGCTTTCCGCGTCAAAGGGCTGACGGGCGTCCACACCCCGCGCGGCAAGGTCGCGGCCATCGGCGTCCACATCGCCCGCTGGGTGACGACGCACGGCTTCGCCCTCAACGTCAACACCGACCTCAGCTTCTTCAGCCTCATCGTCGCCTGCGAGGGCGAGCCGGTCACCTCGCTCGCAGAACTCACGGGCCGCGAGACGCCGCTCCGCGAGGTCGAAGACCGCGTCGTCGCCCGCTTCTCCGAAGTCTTCGACGTGACGCCCGAAGAAGAAGTCTGGAGTCTGAAGTCGGAACCGGAAACCTGTCTTTAAACTTGTCTCTGAACCCGGACTGTCTTACGCCGATGCTCACTTACGAAACCATCCTTGAGGCGCGCGAGCGGATCGGGTCGCGGGTTCACCGGACGCCGGTGCTCACGTCGCGGACGTTCGACGCGCGGGCGGGCCGCCGCGTCTTCTTCAAGTGCGAGAACTTCCAGCGCAGCGGCGCGTTCAAGATTCGCGGCGCGACCAACAAGATTCTCGCGCTGACGGCCGAGGAGCGGCGGCGCGGCGTGGTGGCCTTCTCGTCGGGCAACCACGCGCAGGCCGTGGCGCTGGCGGCGCGCGACGCCGGCCTGCGCGCGACGCTCGTCATGCCGGACGACGTGCCCCGCGCCAAGCTGGCCGCGACGCGCGGCTACGGGGCCGAGGTCGTCTCCTTCGACCGGCAGCGCGAAGACCGCGAGCAGGTCGCGCGCCGCCTCGCCGAGCGCGAAGGCTTCGTCCTCGTCCCGCCCTTCGACGACTACTTCGTCATCGCCGGGCAGGGGACGTGCGGGCTGGAGCTTCTGGAGGAGGTGCCCGACCTCGACGCGCTGCTCGTGCCGTGCGGCGGCGGCGGCCTCTTCGCGGGCGCGAGCACGGCGGCGAAAGCCCTGAGGCCCGGCGTGCGTTGCTTCCCCGTCGAGTCGGAACTCTCCGACGACACGCGGCAGTCTTTCCGGCGCGGCGAGCGCGTCACGATCCCGCCGCCGCCCACCGTCGCCGACGGCATGCGCACGCAGACGCCCGGCGCGCTCACCTTCCCCTTCGTGCAGCGGAACGCCGAGGACGTGCTCACGGTCTCCGAGGAGGAGATCGTCGAGACGCTGCGCCTGCTCCTCTTCCGCCTCAAGATTCTGGTCGAGCCGACGGGCGCGGTCGCCGCCGCCGCCGTGCTCTTTAACAAGCTGCCGGCCGGCATCGACCGCGTCGGCGTCGTCCTCTCCGGCGGCAACGTAGACCCCGAGGCGCTCGCCGGCTTCATTCAGCAGGCGTCAGAAAGCCACTCGTAGTCGGGCGTCCCGAACCCGATTTCGCGGGCCGAAGGCTCGGGGCGGACGGGGCTCCAGAACCACCCGGCGCGCGGCCGATCCTTCTTCGTGCGCCCGTCGGCGAGCCGCGCCGCGAAGTTCGCCCGCGCCCTCCGCACGCCCGCCGTGCGCCGGTACCGGCCGGCCGGGAGGGGCGCGCGACAAAGCGCCGGGCGGGTGTTAAAATCGGGCCACCGACTTCGACGAAGGAGCAGATTTTGAGCCGCGAGCTGAGAGTCATCAACAACCCCCCGACGGCGCGCCCGCCGCGCGGCCCGAAGCCCGAGTGGCTGAAGATTCGCCTCGGCGACCCCGCCAACCAGAACTACGTCCTCAAGCTGATCGAGAACCTCAACCTGCACACGGTCTGTCAGGAGGCGCGCTGCCCCAACATCTTCGAGTGCTGGAGCGACCGCACGGCGACCTTCATGATCGGCGGCGACATCTGCACGCGCCACTGCGGCTTCTGCGCCGTCGGCAAGGGCCAGCCGGGCACGCTCGACCCCGACGAGCCGCGCCACGTCGCCGAGGCCGTCAGGACTTTGAACCTCGCGCACGCCGTCATCACCTCGGTCAACCGCGACGACCTCGCCGACGGCGGCGCCTCGCACTGGGCCGAGACCATCCGCGAGGTGCGCGCCCTCAACCCCGGCTGCAAGGTCGAAGTCCTCATCCCCGACTTCAACGGCGACCCGCGCGCGCTCGACGCCGTGCTCGACGCCGAGCCGGACGTGCTCAACCACAACACGGAGACCATCGCCCGCCTCTACCGCCGCGTCCGCCCCGACGCCGACTACGGGCAGACGATGACGCTCCTGCGCCGGGCGGCCGAGCGCCGCGACCGCGAGCGCCGCGGGATGCTCACGAAGAGCGGCATCATGGTGGGCCTCGGCGAGACGTTCGACGAAGTGGTCGGGCTGATGCGCGACCTGCGCGCCGCCTCGTGCGACATCATGACCATCGGCCAGTACCTCCAGCCGCACGCGCGCCGCCTCCCCGTCGAGCGCTACGTCACGCCCGAAGAGTTCGCGCGCTGGCGCGAGGTCGGCATGGGACTCGGCTTCCGCCACGTCGAGTCCAGCCCGCTCACCCGCTCCTCCTACCACGCCCGCCAGCAGACCGAAGGCGCATAAACGAGTTTCGGGTTAAAAACGGGGGAGGGTGATAGCCGATGAGGCCGTCACCCTCCTCAGTTTTTAACCCGATACCCGAACTCGTTTCAGTCGCCGATCATCTTCCTGACGGCTTCGACGGCTTCCTGCGCGCTGTCGGCGACGGTGACGCGGTCGCCGCCGAGGTATTTGAAGAAGGCTTCGGCCTCGCGGCCCGCGTGGAGGAGGACGACGGGCTTGCGCGCTTTGAGCGCGAGGGCGACTTCGGAGGCCGTGCCCGCGCCCATGCCGCAGGCGACGACGGCGCGGCTCGAAAGGACGTTGACGTTGTTGCGCGCCTGTCCCATGCCGGTCGCGACGGCCACGTCAACGAACTCGGACGCCCCGCCGGCGTCCTCGCCCGGCAGGATGCCGACGACGAGCCCGCCGGCCTCGCGCGCGCCGCGGCCCGCGGCCTCCATCACGCCGGCCGCGCGCCCGCCCGTGAC
>DATMVI010000418.1:0-11395 GCA_035563275.1 Pyrinomonadaceae bacterium | reverse complement strand
ACCTTCGAGGCGGCCGCGCCGCGCGCGGCCACGCGGCGGCGCGAGTTGGCGCTGCCCTCTTGGGTCGTCTTCTGCATGATCATGCTGGCGACCTTCGCCGTCTGCGTGACGGTGACGATGCGCACGCACGCCGGGATGCGCTCGGCCGCGCAGGAGTACGAGCAGATGAGCACGGACGTGGAGAAGATTCGCTCGACCAACGACTCGCTGCGGCGCGAGGTCGAGCGCCTGCGGACTGACCCCCGGGCCATCGAGGCCGCCGCCCGCGAGCGCCTGAATATGTTGAAGGCCAACGAGGTCGTCGTCCCTTTGAACTAACGTCGCCGTGTGACGCCGGGGCGGCCGCGCGTCTTCTCCGCCATCTCCGTCCCGAATCCTGACGCCCGCCGGTCTGACGCCCGCCGGTTCGTCCCGCATCTTGAGCCTGCCTTACGGCGCGGCCGCCAGAAGTCCTCGGCGGCCGCGCCGCCTTTTTCTCCCGAGCCGCCGGCGAAGATGAGGCGGTTGACACCCCCGCGGGCGTCAACTAATATCGTTTTCTCTTTATATCTTCTAAATTCAACGACTTTGCCGCGCGCCACCGACGCGCCTCGAAGGGACTTTGGAGAGGGCCATGCCTGAGACGAAAGAAGTCACGTCGCCGGCCGAGGCGGCGGCCGAGCGCTGGGAGCAGGAGACTCTGGAGCCCGTGCTGCGGAAGCGGCCCGAGCGCAAGCGGCGCTTCGAGACCGTCTCGCTCGACGAGGTCAACCGCCTCTACACGCCGGCCGACACGGCCGACGTTGACTTCGAGCGCGACACGGCTTTCCCCGGCGAGTTCCCTTACACGCGCGGCATCCACCCGACCGGCTACCGCGGCAAGCTCTGGACGATGCGCCAGTTCGCCGGCTTCGGCACGCCCGAGGAGACCAACGCGCGCTTCAAGTACCTGATGGCGCAGGGCCAGACCGGACTCTCGGTCGCCTACGACCTGCCGACGCTGATGGGCTACGACGCCGACTCGCCGCTCTCCGAGGGCGAGGTCGGCAAGTGCGGCGTCGCGGTCTCCTCCTTAGCCGACATGGAAGTTCTCTTCGACGGCATCCCGCTCGAAGAGGTGACGGTCTCGCAGACGATCAACGCTCCGGCCTCCGTCCTGCTGGCGATGTATCTGGTCGTGGCCGAGAAGCAGGGCGCGGACTTCCGTAAGATTTCCGGCACGCTCCAGAACGACATCCTCAAGGAGTACATCGCGCAGAAGGAGTGGATTTACCCGATCCGCCCGGCGATGAAACTCGTCACGGACACCTTCGAGTTCTGCACGCGCCACGTCCCGAAGTACAACCCGATTTCCGTCAGCGGCTACCACATCCGCGAGGCCGGCTCGACCGCCTTGCAGGAGCTCGCCTTCACGCTGCGCGACGGCATCGAGTACGTCGAGTGGGGCGTGCGCGCCGGGCTCGACGTTGACGCCTTCGTCCCGCGCATCAGCTTCTTCTTCAACGCGCACAACGACTTCTTCGAGGAGATCGCCAAGTACCGCGCGGCGCGCCGCATCTGGGCGCGCGTCATGCGCGAGCGCTATGGCGCGCGCGACCCGCGCACGCTCCAGCTCCGCTTCCACACGCAGACCGCGGGCGTCTCGCTCACCGTGCAGCAGCCTTTGAACAACATCGTCCGCGTGGCGATTCAGGCGCTCGCCGGGGTTCTGGGCGGCACGCAAAGCCTGCACACCGACGCCTACGACGAGGCGCTGGCGCTCCCGACCGATCAGGCCGCGCTCATCGCCCTGCGCACGCAGCAGATCATCGCCGAGGAGACGGGCGTGGCGAACACGGTAGACCCGCTCGGCGGCTCCTACTTCGTCGAGGCCATGACGAGGAAGATGGAGGAGGGCGCGCTCGACTACTTCGCCAAGATCGACGCGATGGGCGGGATGGTCGAGGCGGTCGAGAAGGGCTTCCCGCAGCGCGAGATTCAGGAGTCGGCCTACCAGTACCAGAAGGCCGTCGAGCGCGGCGACCAGACCATCGTCGGCGTCAACAAGTACGCGATGGAGGAGGAGCCGGCGAAGGTGGACATCCTCGTCATCAACGAGGGCGTGCGCGAACGCCAGCTCGAACGTCTGGCGCAGGCCAAGTCACGGCGCGACGCCGGGGCGGTCGCCAACTCGCTCGAAGCTTTGAAGCGCGCCGCCGCCGCCGGCGAGAACACCATGCCCGCGACCATCGAAGCCGTCCGGGCCTACGCCACGCTCGGCGAAATCTGCGACGCCCTGCGCGACGTGTACGGCCTCTACGAAGAGCCGGCGTTTTAAGCCAGCGCTCGTCAGCCGTCGTTTTTTTGCCTTCACTGAAAACCGGCGGCCGACGGCCGAACACTTCTTTATGGAAACCAAGATTCGCGTTCTCGTCGCTAAGCCGGGGCTCGACGGCCACGACCGCGGGGCGAAGGTGATCGCGCGGGCGTTGCGCGACGCGGGGATGGAAGTCATTTACACCGGACTCCGGCAGACGCCGGAGATGATCGCGGCCGCCGCGCTGCAAGAGGACGTGGACGCGGTCGGCGTCTCGATCCTTTCGGGCGCGCACAACACTCTGTGCCCGCGCATCGTGCAGCTTCTGCGCGAGCGCGGGATGGACGACTGCCTCGTCGTCGTCGGCGGCATCATCCCGCAGGAGGACATCGTGCGGCTCAAGGAGCAGGGCGTCGCCGAGGTCTTCCTCCCCGGAACCTCGACCGAAGACATCGTCAACTTCCTGCGCGACCGCGTCCGGCCCCGGGCATGAGTGCCGGCGCGGCCGTCGTCGTCGAAGAACGCGGCCCCGTCGCCGTCCTCCGCCTCGAACGCCCCGCCGAGCGCAACCCGCTCTCCGTCTCCACCCTCGAAGAGCTCGAACGCCACTTCACTTCCCTCTCGACCCGCGTCGAGATTGACGCCGTCGTCTTCACCGGCGCGGCCGACGTGTTCGCCTCCGGCGCGGACATCCGCGAGCTCGGCGCGCTCACGCCCGGAGAGGCGCGCGCCTTCGCCGGGCGCGGCCAAAGTCTCTTCCGGAAGATCGAGGACGCGAGGCCGCTGACGGTCGCGGCCGTCAACGGCTACTGCATGGGCGGCGGGCTTGACCTCGCGCTCGCGTGCCGGCTGCGCGTGGCCTCGCCGGGCGCGGTCTTCGCGCACCCCGGCGCGCGCCTCGGCATCATCACGGGCTGGGGCGGCACGCAGCGCCTCCCGCGACTGGTCGGGGCGGCGCGCGCCTTCGAGATGTTCCTGACGGCCCGGCGCGTCTCGGCCCCGGAGGCGCTCGAGATGGGACTCGTCAGCCGCGTCGGCGAGCCCGCGCTCGACTGCGGCCTCGACTTGGTTCACAGCTTAATCGCGCGTTAAAAACCGAGCCGCGGGTGGCGGCGGGCGGGCCTCAAGTTACGCCGGGAGATGATCGGCGACGTAACTTGGGGCCCGCCCGCTACCGCCCGCGGCTCGGTTCTTAGCCGGCCGGCTTCTCAGAAGGTGAAGCGCGCGCCGAGCTGGAGGGTGAAGGGGCGGCCGACGGGAGGCCCGAAGCCCGGCCCGTAGAGCGAGGTCGGCTGCATGAAGGTGGTCGGGCTGGTCGCGGGACTCAGGCCGAAGCGGTTCGCGTAGGCGAGGTTCTCGTAGTTGAAGAGGTTGTAGAAGTCGGCGTAGGTGCTCAGCCGCATCGTCTCGCCGAAGTTGAAGAACTTGGTGGCGCGCAGGTCTACGTTGAAGAACCGGCCGCTGCGCTCCTCGATGCTGCCGTCGCTGCGGACGATGAAGCCGGTGCGCTGGCTGTTGACTTCGGCCTGCCGGCAGCCCCTCGGGTTGAGCGCGCGGACGCGGTCGGAGACCGAGGGCAGCCCCGGCCCCGTCTGGTTGACCGAGCGCAGCACGTCGAGCGGGTTGACGCCCGCGCACAGCCGGTCGTTGGTGGCGAGGCCGTCGCCGTCGATGTCAACGCCGGTCGCGGGCGAGTAGGGGCGCGCGCTCGCGAGCTGCATGATGGGCGCGAGCTGGAAGCCCCACGGCAGGTCGAAGACGCCGCTCGCGACGATGCGGTGGCGCTCGTCGAAGCGGGTCGGGCCGAACTCCTCGGGGAGGAACTGCCGGTCGGGCGCGACCGCGATGCCGTTGCCGGTGTAAGAGGCGACGGGCTGGCCGCCCCACGAGCGCGAGTTGGCGAGCACGTAGCTGGCCGAAAGCAGCATCCCGCGCTTGCGCGCCCGCAGCGTCGTCGTCCAACTGTCGAAGAGCGAGCGGTTGGTGGTGCCGATCATGTTGATCTGCTCCATCCGGTTCGGGGGCAGGCCGGCGTCCACGAAGGCGCGGTCGAGCAGGCGGCTGTTGACGCCGCGGACGCAGAGCGGCGAGCCGGGGTTCGAGTTCGGGTAGAGCGGGTTGCAGACCTCCTCGATGCGCGGGTTGATGACCTGCACGCGCGACTCGTGCAGCCCGAGCGTGTGGACGTAGTCGCTCGAAAGGGTGTAGTCGCGGCCGAGCGTCGTCTCGAACCCGATGGAGAACTTCTGGACGTAAGGCTCGGCGATGTCCGGGTCGGTGATGCGGCCGAAGCCGCCGACGGCCAGCTCGCCCACGGAGAAGCCGGCGGGCGGCGGCGGCAGCGGGTCGACGCCGAAGCGGAAGTCCGCGAGCTGGCCGACGCCGACGGCGCTGTTCGTCAGGTTGAGCACCGTCTGGTAAATCTCGGCGCCGCTCAGGGCCATGCCGAAGATGGTCAGGTTCTGGAAAATCTGGTCGAAGAAGATGCCGTAGCCGCCGCGGATGACGGTGCGGCCCGTCCCCGTCGGATCCCACGCGAACCCGAGGCGCGGCTGAAACTCCAGCCAGTTCGGCGTCGTCCGGCTCAGCTTCGAGGGGTCGGCCGTGAGCGCCTGCGCCAGCGGGTGGTTGAGCTGGCGGAGGATTTCGAAGGTGCGGTTGTTGGTCTGGTCGGGCAGGTTGCCGATGTTGGCGTCCCAGCGCAGGCCGAGGTTCAGGGTGAGGCGCGGCGTCACCTTCCAGTCGTCGTGGAAGTAGAAGGCGAGCTGGTGGAAGATTTGGTCGTGGCTGGCCTCGCCGGCGGCGAACTGGATGTTCTGCACCGCGCCGGGCGTGGCGAAGCCCTGCGGGTAGAGGGTGGTGTTGGTCGCGATGGTGGGCGGCGCGTCGAAGAACTGGACGGTGTAGCCGCTCGACCCGAAGAAGAAGAAGCCGCCGAGGTCCGTGTAGATGTAGTTGGTGCCGAACTTCAGCCCGTGCTTGCCCGCCTGCCACGAGAAGTCGTCGCGGAACTGGAACTTGCGCTCGAGCGTCGACTGCGGCACGTTGACGTTGGCCCCGATCTCGATGCCGCCGGGGAAGACGAGGCGCGGGTTCTCGGTCACGCCGAGGATTTGGTTCTTGAAGTCCTGAAAGTGGAAGGTGAACTGGTTGAGCTTCGACGGGCTGAGGGTGTAGGTGTGGTTGACGACGAAGCTGTAGAGCTTGTTGTCGGTCGTGTTGCCGCCCGTCAGGTCGGTCGAGGCCGGGTTAGCCACCTGATCGTTGGGCGAGCTGTTGCTCTGGTAGGCGAAGCGGTAGAACATCGACTGGTTGGCCGTCAGGCGGTGGTCGACCTTCACCGTCAGCAGCGTGTCGTCGTAGGGCGTGGGGATTTCCGACACCGGGTCCGAGCCGGGGATGAAGGGAATCTGCTGGATGGCCGCCTGACTGACGAGCGTGTTCTGCCGCTCGCGGAAGCGTTCGAGCGCGCCGAAGAAGAAGAGCTTGTCGCGCGCGATGGGGCCGCCGATGGAGCCGCCGACCTCCTGCCGGCTGAAGGGCGCCTTCTCGAAGGCGGGGTCGGCGGCCTGCCGCTGCTTCTCGAAGAAGTCGAGCGCGCGCAGCGACTCGTCGCGGAAGTTGGCGAAGAGCGAGCCGTGGAACTCGTTCGTCCCCGACTTGGTGATGACGTTGACGACGCCGCCGACGGCGCGGCCCTGCTCGGCCGTCCAGCGGTGCTGCAAGACCTGAAACTCCTGAATCGACTCGTAGGAGAAGTTTTGCAGCAGGCTGCCGACGACGTTGTCCTTGTTGTCGCCGCCGTCGACGTTAACGTCCACCTGACGGCCGTCGCCGCCGTTGAAGGCGACGTTGCCGACGCGCGTCTTGGTCGGGTCGAAGTTCCCGACCGGCCGCGCCTCCGGCATGATGACGGAGAGGCTGGCGAAGGTGCGGTTCAGGAGCGGCAGGTTCTCGACCTGCACGGGCGTGACCACGCCGCCCAGCTCCGACCTCGTCGTCTCGACCAGCACGGCCTCGCCCGAAACGTCCACGGTCTCGGTGATCTGGCCGGGCTTGAGTTCGAGGTTGAGGGTCTGGCGCGAGCCGATGTTGAGTTCGAGGTCTTTGACGAGCGCCTTGCTGAAGTTGGACGCCTCGACCGTGACCTCGTAAGTCCCGGGCTGGAGCTGCGAGACGGTGTAGTCGCCGTCCTCGTTCGTCTGGGCGGTGCGCGTCTGGCCGGTGCCGGCGTGGCGCACGGTGACGGTCGCGCCGGGGACGGCCGCCCCGTTGGCGTCGAGGACGCGGCCCGTGAGGTCGGCCGTCGTGACCTGCGCGGCGGCGGGGCCGAAGGTGAAGCAGAGGGCGAGGAGTGTGACGAAGCTTCTGAGCACGACCTGCGTTCTGAAGTTCACAGCGGTGCCTCCTTCTTGAAACCTGTGTGGTCGGGACGGACGTTTCCGACGAACCCCTTGGAGTGTGAGAGGATGGGCGTGATTTTCAGGCAAAAAGTATTCCCCGCGCCGTCAGCGCGGTTTCCCGGCCGGTTCGCGGGCGGCCGGGTCGCGGCCCGGCCTCTTTCATCCGAATCGCTAAACCCGCATTCAGTTTTTTGGATAGGGTGGGGCGCGCGCGTCAGTCTTTTTTGAGGAAGCGGGCCACGCCGGCGCGGCAGTCTTCGGTCATCCGCGCGATGGTGTTCACGTCCACGCCGGACTGGAGCGCGGCGTCGAAGTTCATGCCGTCCATGTGGTAGAGCAGCCGCTTGGTGAGCATCACGGCCGGGCGCGAGACGCGCTCGAAGCCGGCGACGTAGCGCTCGACCTCGGCCTCGAAAGAGTCGTCGGGGAAGACGTGGTTGACGAGCCCGAACGCCTCGGCCTCGGCGGCGGAGAGTTCCGCGCCGCGCGTGGCGAGCTCGAAGGCGCGCTTCTCCGAGACGTTGCGGCGCAGAATCGCCATCACCATCGCGGGCACGAAGCCGATCTTCACCTCCGGGTAGCCGAAGCGGGCCGAGGCGGACGCGAGCACGATGTCGCACGCGGTGGCGAGTCCGCAGCCTCCGGCCAGCGCGCGGCCCCTCACAGCCGCCACCACGGGGACGCGCACGCGCCGGACGAGCGCGAACAGCTCCATCAGGGACTGCGCGTCTTCGAGGTTCTCGGTGATCGACCCTTCGGAGATTTTCCTGAGCGCCGAGAGGTCTGCGCCCGCGCAGAAGTCCGCGCCCGCGCCCGTCAGGACGACGGCGCGCACGCCCTCGCGCGCGTCCGCGTCGCGCAGCGCGCCCTTGAGCGCCGCGACCAGCTCGTCGTTCAAGGCGTTCCGCTTCTCCGGCCGGTTCAGCGTAACCAGCGCGACCGGGCCTTCAACCGCGTAGATGACGGGACTCTGTTCCATAAGATTCAAGTAGACAGTAGTCAGTAGTCAGTAGTCAGTAGGAAGACCTTCGGCATCGGGGCATCAGCGTGCCGGCGTCAGCAGCCTCGGCGCGCGGCGCTACCGGCTACTGACTACTGTCTACTCTTCGAGAAAGCTCGACAGCGCGGCGTTGACCTCGGCCGGGTACTCCTGATGCACCCAGTGGCCGGCGCGCGCGAGGCGCACCTCGCGGTAGGGCGCGTCCACGTAGGCGGCCACGCCGCGCACCGTCTCGGGGACGATGGCGAAGTCGCGCTCGCCGTAGACGAAGAGCGTCGGCACGCGGACGCGCTCCTGCTTCGTGTACTCGGCGCCCGAGCTGAGGCGGCGGCCGACGAGCGGGCGGACGTTGGCGCGGTAGTAGTTAACGGCGGCGGTGAGCGCGCCGGGCTGGCGCAGCGCGGCCTTGTAGACGGCGATGTCCGACTCCGTGAACGTGCCGGGGCGCGCGGTCTTCCGGAACATCCGGTCGAGGCCGGCGAAGTCGTCGCGCGCGACGAGCCACTCGGGCAGGCGCGGGAGTTGGAAGAAGAACATGTACCAGCTCCGCAGAAGCTGCCTGAGCGTCAGGTTCTTCGCCCACACCGCGGGCGGCGGCACTTGCAGGGCGACGAGCTTCGAGACGTAATCGGGGTAGTGCTGCGCGACGGCCCACGCGACGGCCGCGCCCCAGTCGTGGCCGACCACCGCGGCCTCGCGCGCGCCGAGGTGGCGGATGAGGCCCGTCACGTCGTCCGCGAGGCGGTTGACGCGGTAGTCCTCGACGCGGCCGGGCTTGTCGCTCAGGTTGTAGCCGCGCATGTCGGGCGCGACGGCGCGGAAGCGCGTGCCGAGGGCGCGGAGCTGGTGGCGCCACGAGTGCCAGCACTCCGGGAAGCCGTGGAGCAGCACGACGAGGCGTTCGCCCGCGCCGCACTCCGCGTAGTGCAGACGCACGTCGCCGACCTGCGCGTAGCCGTGGCGGATTGAAGCTTCGACGCTCGAAAGGTTCTCGCTCATTTGTTCGCAGCCTCGGTGAACAGCCAGACCATGAAGTGGAGCCGCTCCAGCTCAGCCAAGTCCGAGTCTGTGCGCCTCCTCATCCGGCACCTCGATCTCCATCCTGAGCAGCGCCGTCGAAAAAGTCTTGCCCTGCGCGTCGGTCATCAGGGAGAGCGTGCCGCCGCCGCCGAGCGACTCGTGGAGGAGGAAGTTGAGCGCGCCGAGGTTCGGCAGCTCGAAGCGCTCGACGCCGCCGCGGACGATGCCGCGGAAGTGGCCCTTCACCCTCTCGGCCGTCACCTCGCGCGCCAGCACGGGGTAGAACTCCTCGCGCAGCGCGATGAGGCCGACGTTGGCCGTGTCGCCCTTGTCGCCCGAGCGCGCGTGCGCGAGTTTGACCAGTTGGATTCGCATAAGTTAAGTGTCCGGGCCGGCGGCCGACAGCTTCTCATAAAGCGAGAGCAGGTGAAAGCCGACGACGACGAGCGAGTGCGTGATGCGCCCTTCGGCGATGAGCCGCGGGATGTCCGAGAGCGGCGCGAGGCGGACGACCGTGTGCTCCGTCCCCGCGCAGACCGGCTCGTGCCGGTATTCGCAGCCGCGCGCGAGGAAGGTGTGAATCCAGTTGTCCTGTATGGCCGGGTTCGGCCGCGTCCGGCCCAAGGGGATCAACTCGCGCGCCTCGTAGCCGGTCTCCTCGGTCAGATCGCGCGCGGCCGCCTCCGCCGGGCTCTCGCCGCCGTCCACCATGCCGCCCGGGATTTCGAGCGAGAGCTCGCCCGTGCCGTGCCGGTACTGCTCGATGAGCAGCACCTCGCCGCGCGCGGTCACGGGGACGACGTTGATCCAGTCCGGCGCTTCGATGACGTAGAAGTCGTGCGCGCGCCCGCCCCGCGGGTCGACGCTCACGTCCCGGCGGACTTTGAAGACGCGGCAGTCGGCCAAGTGCTCCGAGCTTTCGCGCCTCCACGCGCCGGGCGACTCGGCCTCGCGCGCGCCGCCGGCGGTCGCGTCTTCCCTGCCCCCGCCGCTCAAACTTCCGTCACCTCCACGCGCGTCTCGATCTCGGTCTTCGGGATGAGCGCCGGCCAGTAGGCGACGATCTCTTCGACCTTCGGGCGGCCGCCGGCGAAGCCGGTCACGGCGGGCGGCCCCGTCAGGATGAGCGGCGCGATCTCTTTGGTGAAGCGCTCGACGGCGGCCCTGTCGCCGCCGCGCACGCCGACCCTCAACTGCACCTCCGGGTGGTCGGCCGAAGGCTCGCCGGCGAGCGGGCCGTGCGTCGCGTTCGCGCCGACGAACTCGGTCAGGACGTGCTCGAACTTCAGGCCGAGGCGTTCGAGGCGGGCGCGCAGGATTTGGTCGGCGGCCCGCGCCTTCGCGTAGGCGTCCGGCCACGCGTAGACGAGCGTGCCGACCGCCTTGTAGCCGGCCGAGTAGCTGATCGAGACCTTGTAGAACTCGGTGGCGGGCCGCCCCTTGATGCCGTGGACGCGGACGCGGTCGGCGCCGGCGTCTTCGAGCCGGATGGTCGTGAAGTCCGCGACGCAGTCGGGCGTGATGTAGGCTTCGGGGTCGCCCATCTCGTAGACGAGCTGCTCCTTGACGCTCGGGACGGAGACGCGGCCGCCCGTCCCCTCGTGCTTGGTGACGACGAAGGTTCCGTCCGCCGCGGCCTCGACGATGGGGAAGCCCACGCCGGCGAGGTCGGGGATGGACTGCCAGTCGTACTGGCAGTTGCCGCCCGAGCACTGCGCGCCGCACTCGATGATGTGGCCGGCGATGGTTCCGGCCGAGAGCTTGTCCCAATCGTCGGCGGCCCAGCCGAACTCGTGGATGAGCGGGGCGAGCGTCAGCCCCGTGTCGGTGGCGCGGCCCGTGATGACGACGCGCGCGCCGCGCCTCAGGGCTTCGACCATCGGCCACGCGCCGAGGTAGACGTTGGCGCTCTGGATGCGTTCGCGCACGGACGAGAGCGGCTCGCCGGTCTCCATGTTGCGCAGCTCGACGCCGCGCCCGAGCAGCTCGTCGAGGCGCCCCATGATGTCGTCGCCGGTGACGACGCCGAGCTTGACTTTGCCGCCCAGCCCGAGCCCGCGGGCCACGTCGCGGACGGCCTCGGCGCACCCTTCGGGGTTGACGCCGCCGGCGTTGGCCGTGACGCGGATGTCGCGCGCGACGCAGGCCGGCAGAATCTCGCGCATCAGCGGGACGAAGTCGCGCGCGTAGCCGGCGCGCTGGTCGCGCGCGCGCTGCTTCTGCATGATCGACATCGTGACCTCGGCGAGGTAGTCGAGCATGAGGTAGTCCACGGGGCCGCCCTCGACCTGCCTCACGGGCGCGTCGAGCATGTCGCCCCAGAAGCCCTGCCCGCTGGCGATGCGTACCTTCTCTCTCACTGGCGCTCCTGAAAGTTTCTTGGGATGGCTACCGGCAGTTTAAACAAGAACCCGGCCGCCGCCAAACGCGTGCGGGGAGGGGGAGTTAAGAATTAAGAATTAACAATTAAGAATTAAGAATGGAGCGATACCGATTCTTAATTCTTAATTGTTAATTCTTAATTCTTAACTCCCCCTCCCCTCGCGGCCGTGAAGCGGCGCGCGCCGCGCCCGGACGGCGCGCGCCGCCTGTTCGGCTTAGCCGCTGGCGCGGCCGTTGAAGTTCAGGCGGTTGCGCGCGCCGGGGACTGGCGCCAGCGTGATGGTGTTGCGGCCGCGCCTGACGCTGACGGCGGCG
>DATMVI010000417.1:0-3547 GCA_035563275.1 Pyrinomonadaceae bacterium | reverse complement strand
GCAGGCCTCGCAGTTCGCCGGCGCGGCCGTCCGGGCGCTGCGGGCGCGCAACGTGAAGACGGTCGGCCTCGCCGCCCGGCTCGAAGGCGCGGGCGCCGAGCGCGCGGCGCAGGCGGTCGTCGAGGGCGCCATCATCGGCCTCTTCGAGCCGGACAAGTACCGCACCATCGACAAGGAGGAGCGCGCCGTCGAGCGGCTCGTCGTCGTCGCCGAGGGCGCGGACGACGCGGCCCTGCGGCGCGGCGCCGAGCGGGGCCGCGTCGTCGGCGAGTCGGTCAACTTCACGCGCGACCTCTCGAACGAGCCGGGCGGCTACCTGACGCCCACGGTCTTCGCCGAGCGCGCGCAGGAGATCGCCAACGAGTTCGGGCTCGAAATCGACGTGCTCGATCAGGCCCGCATGGAGGCCGAGGGCATGGGCGCGCTGCTGTCGGTCGCGCGCGGGTCGGATCAGCCGCCGAAGATGATGGTCTTGAAGTACACGCCCGAGGGGCGGACGGCGGTCGAGGAGGGCGAGGAATACCTCGCGCTCGTCGGCAAGGGCATCACGTTCGACACGGGCGGCATCTCGATCAAGCCGAGCGAGAACATGGAGCTGATGAAGTACGACATGACGGGCGGCTCGACCGTCCTCGGCGTGATGCGCGCCGTCGCGCAGCTCAAGCCGCCGATCCCCATCCTCGGCGTCGTCCCGGCCACCGAGAACATGCCCTCGGGCAAGGCCACCAAGCCGGGCGACGTGGTCAGGGCCATGTCGGGCAAGACCATTGAGGTCATCAACACCGACGCCGAGGGGCGCCTCATCCTCGCCGACGCCGTCTCCTACGCCAAGAAGCTCGGCGCGACCCGCGTCATCGACATGGCGACCCTGACCGGCGCCGTCTCCATCGCCCTCGGCGATGTGAACACCGGCATCATGGGCACCGATCAGGAGTTGATTAACGAGATCATCGAGTCGGGCCGCGAGGTCGGCGAGAAGTTCTGGCAACTGCCGCTCGACAAGGAGTACACGAAGCAGATCAAGTCGGACATCGCCGACATCAAGAACGTCGGCGGGCGCAAGGCCGGGACGATCACGGCCGCCGCCTTCATCAAGGAGTTCGCCGACGGCACCTCGTGGGCCCACCTCGACATCGCCGGGACGGCGTGGGGCGACGAGGCCAAGCCCTTCCGCAGCAAAGGCCCGACGGGCGTCGCCGTCCGCACCCTCCTTAACTTTGTTGAGCGCTCGGCGCGCAAGGCCGCCGGCGGCGGCGGCGGCGGGGAAGCGAAGTAGCCCCCGTCACGCGGCGGCCGGGAGCGAGACGCCGGTGTCTACATTCGTGGACGCCGGCGTCTCCATTTGTGCGCACGCGCGCCGCCGCGAAGGCCGCGGAAGTCTCTCATTGCTTGGATTTTGCCGCCGCGGGCGAGTGGCATTCCCCTTGCTAAATTTATTGCACTAAGAGTTCAAGGGCGCGGTCACCACAGCGTCCTCGCCCCCCTCGGTGGCCGCCCGAGGTCAAGCACCGCCCCTTGACTCGCCTCACGCGCGTTCGTCCCATCCGCAGCGATTCTCGGAAGCCAACCGTCTGTCCTCACCCGGAATTTCGGGTGGGACGAATGCGCGAAAAATGGTATCATCCTGCCCACGGGTATCCTTCCTGCCCGCGACCGTTTACAGTGGAGTTACCGACGGGTCTCTCCCGCGTAAGCTTCGGCCGGTGTGGTGTACCGCGGTGGTTGATTACTACAAAGTTCTAGGGGTTAAGCACGCCGCGACGGCGCGCGAGATCAAGTCGGCCTACCGCCGGCTGGCGCGCCAGCGCCACCCGGACGTTAACGGCGGGTCGGATCAGGCGGCCCGCGACTTCGCCCTCATCTCGCTCGCCTACCGCACCCTCAGCGACCCGCAGGAGCGCGCCTACTACGACCGGCAGTTGCGCCGCGCCCACAGCTCCGACCTCGGCGGCTCCGTCTTCGAGTCCGACAACCCGCACGCGCAGCGCCTGCGCCGGATGGCCGTGCAGGCCCGCTTCGACCGCGTCGTTGATCGCATGATCGAGGCCGAGCGGCGCGAGACCTTCGCGCTCCAGCAGGCGGTCTTCACCACCGTCACGCTCTTCCTCTCGACCTTCTTCGTCGCGTGGTTCAAGCCGCTCTTCTGGCACAACTTCGAACTCTTCGGCCGGGCCGCGCTCGTCACCCTGAGCGCCATCGGCCTGTGGCACCTCGCCGTCCGCCTCAAGGCCGGCTTCGAGCACTACACCTACAAGCCGAAGTCGATCCACGACTCGATCATCAACGCCGACGGGCCCGACAAGCCCTTCACGCGCTTCACCGCCTCGACCTTCCTCATCCTCGGCTACGCCGTCAGCATCGCCGCCGGCCACTTCTTCCGCGCGCAGACCCAGTACCTGACCGTCTTCCGCGACCTGCCCGAGATGTTCGGCACCTACTTCCGCTACGACCTCGTCCTCTACCCGCCCATCGCCGTGCTCATCGTGGACACGATGCACACGATGGCCTCGAAGATAGACTGACCGGGGATTGCGGAGCAGGCGGAGGTCGCGCCGACCGGTCAGCCATTCACCTCCCCCCACCCCGCGACCGGCAATCGTGTGAGCCTTGCGCCGCGCCGGGGTCTTGTGTATATTCACGCCCGTAGCCGCAACGGCTGATTGAACCCCAAGCCGAACAACTGAAGAAACACGCGTGCCGGGGCGAAGTCTCGAACGAGAACCCCCGACGGCGCGCGCCGCCGCAGCGGGCCGGCCCCTCCGCGGGCCGATGTTAAGAGCTTGCTGAGACCGGAGACTCGAACGACTAAGGTGCAGACCACGAAAGCGTGCGCGCACGTCGCGCCGTACACGAACGCCGGCGGCCACCTAGCCGTCGCCCGCCACGCTCCGCCCCTGACGTGACCGCGGCTGGCCGTCCGGCTTCGCACGAGAGGAGCCGTCCGATGGCTAAGCGGATCAACGAACGCCAGCGCCTCGCCCTAAAGCTCGAACACCTGAGCGACACCGAAGTCCACGAAGTGCTCGACTACATCTCGATCATGGAGTCCATGCGCCGCGCCGCGCTGATGCCGGGCGTCTGGGAGGACGAGCTGGTGGCGCTGCTCGCCGACTCGAAGGAGAACCAGCGCGCCCGGCAGGCTTTCGAGTGGGAGGCCGAGCGCCGCCGCGCCGACCGCCGCGCCGCCCTGAGTTACTCGGCGCGCGTATGACCCGGGGCCGCCACGCTCCGCCGCCACACTCCCGACCCCGCCCGCGACAACGCGCCGCGGGCCGCCCCGCCGTCATCTTTTTCGCCCTCGCCGCCCTGCTCGCCGCCGCGGCCCCCGCGACGGCGACCCCACCGCCCGCGCCCGCTCGACAGTCCGCCCCCACGCCGTTCCAGCGCGAAGTCGAAAAGCAGGCGGCGCGCCTCGCCTCTTCCGACGCGGAGGAGCGGCGCGACGCCGTCACGAGGCTCGGCGCGATGGCTCGGCCCGAAGCCTCAAGGGCCGCCGCCCCCGCGCTCGGCGACTCGGCGGCGCTCGTCCGCGCCACGGCGGCGCGCG
>DATMVI010000416.1:0-2939 GCA_035563275.1 Pyrinomonadaceae bacterium | reverse complement strand
CACGACCGTGACGCGGCACGGGTTGTTGGCGCTGCCCGGCGCGGCGCCCGGGATGAACGCGTTGTTGGTCGGCAGGCGCGGGTTGCCGTCGAGCGTCTGGAAGAGGTCGCGGCCCCGCGTGCCGACGTAGCCGATGCGCATCACGAGGTCGCGCGTCAGCTCGCGCTGCGCCTCCAGGCTGAACTGGTCGTAGACGGGCGAGCGGAAGTCTTCGTCGACGATGGTGCGGGCGAAGGTGGCCGGGTTGAGGCCGGCCGGCTGGGCCGTCGGGATGGCGGCGAAGGCCCCGGCCGCGGGCAGGTTGATGGCCGCGACGAAGGGGAAGGCGCTCGCGATGTTGAGGTTGATGTTGATGAAGTTCGAGTCGTGCGTGCGGGCGTAGCCGCCGCGGATGACGAGGCGGTCGCCGCCGGTCAGGAAGTGGAAGGGGCCGCCCTCGGTGCGCGGGTTCCAGTTGAAGCCGACGCGCGGCTGGAGGTTGTTGGTGTCGGTCTTGGGGACGGGCGTGAAGCGGTAGCGCTCGTCGCCGCCGGCCGCAGCCACGATGCGGTCGTTAATCGGGACGAGGTCGTCGAAGTTGTTGCCCGGCAACTCGTAGCGCAGCCCGTAGGTGAGCGTGAAGTTGGGCGCGATCTTCCACTCGTCCTGGCCGTAGAAATAGTTGTCGAAGTAGTAGTAGTACTGAATCTCCTGCCCGCCCGGCAGCGGCCGGTTGACCTGCGCGCCGAGGTCGGCCACGTCGTCGACGAAGTTCTGGAGGCTGGAGTAGCGCAGCAGGCCGCGGATGGTCGGGACGAAGAAGCTCTTGACCTGCATGCGTCGCACGTCGACGCCGAACTTCATGGCGTGGCTGCCGCGCGTCCACGCGAGGTTGTTCTGCACCTGATAGGTGTTGTTGAAGCGGAACTGCGGCAGGTTGACGGCGAGGCCGATGGCCGTGCGGTTGGCCGCGGCGTTGAAGCCGGAGAGGCCGAGGTCGCTGATCTCGATGGAGGGGATCTCCTCGGACGAGGGGTCGTCGGAGGCGGTCGTCGTGGCGAGGCGCGAGAAGGCGGCGCGCACCTCGTTGACGAGGTTCGGCGTGATCACGCTGGTGAGCGCCGTGTTGACGGCCTGCGAGCGGAAGACGTTCTTGGTCGTCAGGCCCGCCGGGGTGACCTGCCCGTTGCCGCCCGAGTCGCCGTCGTCGTAGAGGTAGCGCCCGGTCAGGCTGTTGGCCTCGTTGAAGCGGTGGTCGATGCGGAACGACGCCTGATGGTCGTCGAAGAAGGAGGAGGCCGACCCCGTGATGCTGCCCGTCGGGACTTGGAAGGTCTGGCCGCCGACGACGAAGCTGCGCGTGGGGCCGCCGCCGACCTGCGCGGCCGGCAGGAAGCGCAGCAGCGCGGCGACCTGCGGGCGGTTGCCGGCGGCCGCCTGAAGCACCTGCCGGCCGGCCTCGGTCGGCGCGCCGATGAGCGTGAAGCCGCTGCCCAGAAGGCACTGCGCCCAGCGCTGGTAGGAGCCGAAGAAGAAGGTGCGGTCGCGGCCCGAGACGTAGCGCCGGCCGCCCTCGCCGAACTTCGGCAGGTGGAGCGGGCCGCCGATGGTGAAGCCGATCTGGTTGTCCACGCGGAAGGGCGCGCCCTCGCTCTTGAAGCCGGCCGAGCCGGGTTCGGCGCAGAAGCCGCTCGCCTTGTCGAGGTTGCTACAGGCGTTCAGGGCGTTGCCGTTGTAGAACCAGAAGGCCGAGCCGTGGAACTCGTTGGTGCCCGACTTGGTGTTGATGAGCAGGATCGAGCCGGAGTTGCGGCCGTACTCGGGCAGGAACTGGTTGGTGATGAGGCGCACCTCCTGCACGATGTCCGGGTTGTTGATCGACTGCTGGCCGCCCGAGAGGCTCGGGTCGTTGGTGTCCTGCCCGTCGATCATGAAGTTGTTCGAGCGGAGGCGGCCGCCGTTCGACGAGTAGCTGATGCCCTGCGCGAACCCGGTCTGCCCTGTGCCCAACTGGCTGACGCCGGGGGCCGAGAGGGCGACGTTGAAGACGTTGCGGGTCGGGCCGATGGGCAGCTCCGAGAGGCGGCGCGCGTCGAAGCGCGTGCTGACCTCGGCGTTCGTCGTGTTGAGCAGCGCCGCGTTCTCGACCACCGTCACGACCTCGGTGACGCCGGCCGGGCGCAGCGTCACGTCGACGACGGCGTCCTGATTGAGTTGCAGCGTGATGCCGGTCTGGACGTGCTTGGCGAAGTTCGACGCCTCGACCGTCACCTCGTAGGGGCCGACCGGGAGGTTCGGGACGCGGTAGCGGCCCTCGTCGTCCGTCTGGATGGCGCGCGAGGTGTTGGTCTCGACGTTTCGTACCGTGACGGTGGCGTTGGGGATCGCCGCCTCCTTCTCGTCCTCGACCGTGCCCGACACCGTGCCGGTGGTCTGGGCCGCGGCCGTCGCGACGAGGCAGAGCAGGAGCGCCAACAGGGCGGGCATCAATCTCAAGGCTCTCGACATGGTCGTTATCTCCTCCGATGTTGCGGGTCAAACCCGGGCGCGCGGGGGCGCACCCGTCTGGCAGCTATCAAGCCGACGGAAAGGAGTCAGAGAGGGCCGGGGCACGAAAGCCTGCGGCGGACAAAACCCGCTTGTCAGATCAAGCCCGGAGATGATGCTGTAGAATGATGCGCGGCCTCGCCGTCGAGGGTGAATCGGACGTCAGGATGGAAAACTCTGGCGGGCCGGCGTTTTCCGCGACGCAAGCTTTATGCCCGCCCGCGCCGCGCGAATAACCCGCGGCTTCTCCGCGACATAAGCTTTCGCGCCGCCCGCCGGCATCCATTTTTTTGGATGGTTCAGCAATTTTTCATATCCGCGGGATCGGATGAGGAGGGGCGCGGCCCGCGTCGCGGCCGCCGAAGAGTGTGAACGCGAGCCGCCCGCCGACGCCACGCCCGCGGCCCGTCTAC
>DATMVI010000415.1:0-2729 GCA_035563275.1 Pyrinomonadaceae bacterium | reverse complement strand
GGCCGCGAG
The DNA here is from genome assembly GCA_035563275.1 of Pyrinomonadaceae bacterium. GTDB lineage: Bacteria > Acidobacteriota > Blastocatellia > Pyrinomonadales > Pyrinomonadaceae > QHXN01. The sequence goes on along the minus strand of DATMVI010000415.1, from coordinate 2,720 downwards.
GGGTTCGAGCTGGGGCGGGCGCCGCTGCTGCGGGCGCGGCTGCTGCGTGTGGGCGAGGGGGAGCACGTGCTGGCGCTGGCGCTGCACCACATCATCTCGGACGGGTGGTCGATGGGGGTGCTCGTCGGGGAGCTGGCCGAGGCTTACGAGGCGGCGGGGCGCGGCGAAGGGGGGCGGCCGACGGAGCTGCCCATCCAGTACGCCGACTTCGCCCGCTGGCAGAAGAGTTGGAGCGAGGACGGCTCGCTCCGGCCTCTCGAAGAGTACTGGGCACGGAAGCTCGAAGGGCTCTCTTCGGTCATGCAGTTACCGGCCGACAGGCCCGCCCCCGCCAGCCGGAGCTACGCCGGCGACTCGGTTCACTTCCTCATCGGCCGCGAACTGACCGAAGACCTCAAGCTGTTGGCCAAGAGGCGTTCGGCCACCCTGTACATGACGGCGCTCGCCGCGTTCAAGCTGCTTTTGTCGCGCTACTGCGGCAGCGACGACGTGGTGGTCGGCACGGCCGTCGCCACCAGAGACAGGCCCGAGCTTGAGCCCCTCATAGGATTTCTAGTCAACACGCTCGTCCTGCGAACGACGGTTGACCATTCGGCCGACTTCGAGCAGCTACTCGACGAAGTGAAGCAGACGACGCTCGACGCCTACGCGCATCAGGACTTTCCATTTGAGAAGCTCGTGGAGATTCTCGGGCCCGAAAGGGCGGCGAACCGGAACCCTCTGTTTCAGGTGATGTTCGTCATGCAGAACGCCCCGATGCCGGAGATACGTCTGGGCGGGCTTGAGGTTAGTCACGCGGAGGTTCCCACCTTCACCTCCAAGTTCGACCTCACCCTCTCGCTGGAAGAGACGGACGAGGGCATGTCGGCGAAGCTCGAATACAGCACCGAGCTCTTCGACCGCTGGAGGGTGGAGGCCGTCGGGCGACACTACGTCGCGCTGCTCGAAGCTCTGGTCGAAGAGCCGCAGAGGCCGCTGTGGCGCACGCCGATGCTCGGCGCGGAGGAGCTGCGCAGGCAGCTTTCGCAGTGGAATGAGACCGGGCGAGAGTACCCCCGCGAAAGCTGCATCCACGAACTGTTCGAGCAACAGGCCGCGCGCACGCCCGCGGCCGTCGCACTCGTAGACGAAGGGCGCAGCGTCACCTACGGGGAGTTGAACGCGCGCGCGAATCAACTGGCGCACCGCCTGCGCGCGGCGGGCGCGGGGCCGGAGGTGAGAGTCGGCATCGCGCTCGAACGCTCCGTCGAACTGGTCGTGGCCTTGCTCGGCGTCTTGAAGGCAGGCGGCGCTTACCTCCCGCTCGACCCCGGCTACCCGCAGCAGCGCCTCGACTTCATGCTCGAAGACGGGGGCGTGCGGATACTTCTCACGCGCGAGGCGCTGCTCGAACGCCTGCCCGAAGCGGGCGCGACGACCGTGATCTGCCTCGACCGCGATTGGCCTCAAATCGTGGGCGAGAGCACGGCCAACCCCGAGGCCCTTGCCGTCGCGGAGAACCTCGCCTACGTCATCTACACCTCGGGCTCGACGGGGAGGCCGAAGGGCGTCGCCGTCACGCACCGCAACGTCGTCAGGCTGGTGAAAGGGGCCGACTACGTTTCGCTGTCCGCGGACGAGACCTTCCTCGCCTTCGCCCCGGTGTCGTTCGACGCCTCGACCTTTGAAATCTGGGGCAGCCTGCTCAACGGCGCGCGCCTCGCCATCATGCCCGCGGACGCCTCCACCGAGGAGCTGGGGGCGGCAATCGGCCGCCACGGGGTGAGCACGCTCTGGCTGACGGCCGGGCTGTTCCACCTGATGGTGGACGAGCAGCTTGAGAGTTTGAGAGGCGTGCGTCAGTTGCTCGCGGGCGGCGACGTGTTGTCGGCGGCGCACGTTGAGAAGGTGACGCGCGAACTGAGCGGCTGCCGTCTAATCAACGGGTACGGCCCGACCGAAGGAACGACCTTCACCTGCTGCCACACGGTCAGCGGCGGAGTCGGAACGTCCGTGCCGATCGGGCGGCCCATCTCCAACACGAAGGTTTATATACTGGATCGGCATCTGAATCCGCTGCCGACAGGCGCGGCGGGCGAGCTCTTCATCGGCGGGGACGGCCTCTCCAGAGGCTACCTCCGACGCCCCGCCTTAACCGCCGAGCGCTTCATCCCAGACCCTTTCGCCGCCGACCCCGGCTCTCGGCTCTACAGAACGGGCGACCTCGCCCGCTTCCTCCCCACGGGGGAGGTGGAGTTCCTCGGCCGCCGCGACCAGCAGGTCAAGCTCCGGGGCTTCCGCATCGAGCCCGGGGAGGTCGAGGCCGCGCTGCTCACGCACCCCGCGGTCGCAGAGGCCGCAGCCGTCGTCTCCCACGCCGCCGACTCCCCGGCCCCGGCCGACGCCTCAGCCGCCGCGGCGAGCCAGCCGCGCCTCGTCGCCTTCTTCGTCCCGGGTGCGGCGGCCACCGCCCCGGCCCCCGCGGAGCTGCGCGAGCACCTGCGCTCGCGCCTGCCCGACTACATGCTCCCGTCGGCCTTGCTGGCGCTGCCCGCCCTCCCCCTCACGCCCAACGGCAAGCTTGACCGCCAGCGGCTCTCGGCCCTCGCCTCGGCCTCGGCCGCGCCGCACTTCCGCCTCTACACCAACGCGCTCGGCGGCGGGCCCGCCGCGGCCGGCTCATACTTCCCCCACGACGAGTTCTACGACGCGAGTACGCGCCAGACGGCCGAGGCCGTCGC
>DATMVI010000414.1:0-12713 GCA_035563275.1 Pyrinomonadaceae bacterium | reverse complement strand
GGCGCGCATCTCGTCTTCGCCCGCGCCGAACTCGCGCGCCGCCTCGGCCGCGCGCTCCGCGTCGAAAGTCCCGTCGGGCCGCGCCGCGAGGTGGAAGGCGAGGAGCGCTTTCAGCCGCCGCGCCTGCGCCTCGCGGCCTGCGCCCTCGAACTGGAAGAGGCCCGCGCGCCGCTCGGGCGCAAGCAGCTCCTCGAAGTCGGCGGCGCTGGCCGGCACCCGCCCCGCGAGGCGCGTCTCGATCTTACCGTCCTTCAGCGTGAAGGAGCGCACCAGCTCTTCGGCCGCCTCCTCGTAGAGCCCGGCCGAGGCGAGCGCGCTCGCCAGCTCGTAGTCGAGCGTCGGGAAGCTGCCCAACTCGCGCGCCGCGCGCAGCGACTGCTCGGCCTCGAAGGGGCGGCCCGACGCGAGCAGCGCGCGCGCGTGCGCGACGCGCGCCCAGACCCAGCGCCGCTGCGGCTCTAAGGCGACGGCGCGCTCGGAAAGCTCGACGGCGCGCTTGGCCTCGCCTTTGGCCGCGTACCAGTACGACGCGCCGACGAGCAACTGGAGGTTGCCGGGCTGCTCGGCCAGAGCCGCCTCAAGCTCGCGCTCGGCCTCCGCGCGTTGGCCCGCGTCGAAGAGCGCGAGGACGAGGCCGGCGCGCGCCGCCCCGTCGCGCGGCTCGGCCGCGAGCAGCTCGCGGTAGAGCGCGAGCGCCTCCTCCGGCTTGCCGGTGGCGCGGCGCAGGTCTGCGAGGCTGCGGCGGGCGGCGGCCGACTTCGGGTCGAGTTCGAGGGCGCGCGCGTAGGCCGAGGCGGCCTCTTCGAGCCGCAGCGCGACGCGGTGGGCCGCGCCGAGAGCCTGATGCGCGGCGGCGAGGTCGGGCTGGAGGCGCGCGGCGGCCTGCGCGACGCGCGCGGCCTCGTCCGGCTGCTCGGTGCCGAGGTAGAACGGGGCCACGCCGAGCAGGCGCGGCGCGCTGCCCTCGGCCTTCGCCTCGACGGCGCGCGCCAGCTCCAGCGCCGCCTCGCGCTCGCCGAGCATGAAGAGGTTGGCGGGGAGCTGCGCGAGGACTTTGAAGAAGAGTTCGTCCGACATCCCCGCGGGCGCGCCGGCCACGGCCGCGCGGAAGAGTTCGACGCCGCCGGCGCGGTCGCTCGCGCGCAGCTTCTCGTCGCCGAGCGCGGCGCGCGCGCTCGTCAAAAGCTCCTGCCCGCGCCTGAGCATCGGCGACCTCGCGTTGGCCTTCACCCACGCGGCGAGGCGCGCCACGCGCTCGGCCGCCGGGAGCTGCGCGAGCCCCTCCAGCTCGGCCTTCTGCGCCTCCTCGCTCGCCGCCGGCTGCGCCTCTGACTTGGACGGCGCCGCCTTGTTGCCGGCCGCCGGCCTGCGACGCTGCGCGTCGGCGCCCGAACAAAACAGAGTGAGCAGCAACACGGCCGCGGTGAGGCTCGACGTAATACGCTTCATAACTTCATTCCTCAATCAAGTAGACAGTAGTCAGTAGTCAGTAGCCAGTAGGAAGACCTTCGGTATCGAACTGTTCGGGCGTCGGCGTCACCGGACTCGGCGCGGGGCGCACTGGCTGCCGGCTGCCGACTACTTCCTTAGCGCTTCGATCAGGATGCGGCCGGCGGCGTTGCTCGGCGGCTGCACGCGCACGAGGCGCGCGAGCGTGGGGGCGATGTCGGCGGGCGAGGCCGGCTCGGCGTAAGTCCCCGCGGCGACGCCCCCGCCCATGATGATGACGGGCACGTGCGTGTCGTAGGAGTAGGGCGCGTAATGGTCGGCCGTGTAGGTGACGACGTACTGGAACGGCTCGGGGACGAGCACGGCGTCGCCGCTGCGGCCGGGGTGGAAGCCGTGCAGGACGCGGCGCGCGAGCGCGTCGTGCGGCGAGACGGCCCCGCGTTCGAGCTGCGTGCGCGTGAAGCAGCGCGCGAAGCCCGCGACGCGCAGCCCGCCCTCGCAGGCCGCCTGCTCGGCCGCCTCGCGGCTCACGCCGTCGCGCGCGAGCGCCGCGAGGTCGAGGTAGATGTTGCCGTTCTTGGCCGTGAGTTCGAGGAAGTAGTCTTCGCCGCGGTCGCGCGAATCGTTCGGGCGGTTGAAGCGCTGCCCGAGCGCCTCCTTCACCCGCGCCTTCACGTCGTCGGGCTTGAGGCGGCCGCCCGGCAGCCTGAGCGACTGCGCGTGCTCGGGGATGGGGCCGACGCCGTGGTCGGAGGTGAAGGCGACGACCGTGTTACGCAGCCCGACGCGCGCTTCGACCAAGTCGAGCAGCGCGGCGATCTGCCGGTCGGCGCGCAGCGCCATGTCCATCACCTCCTGACTGTAAGGGCCGTAGCGGTGGCCGACGTAGTCGTTGGCCGAGAGGCTGATCGAGAGCACGTCCGTGTCCTCGTCGGCGCCGAGCGCCTCGTTGGTCAGCGCCTCGCGCGCGAACTCGACGAGCATCTCGTTGGCGTAGGGCGTGTAGTGGAACGCGTCGTAGAGCTTGCGGCCGGTCGCGTCGGGCAGGCGGTGCGGGAAGACGCTGTCGGCGCGCTCGGCCTTCGCCGGCTTCCACTCCCACTCGGGGTCGTCCGGCCCGGCGCGGCGCAGGTACTCGGACTCGTCGGCCAGCAGCCGCGTCCACGCCTGCCCGCGGTACTTGTCGGCCGGCGCCGCCGCGTTGAAGCGCGCGACCCACGCGGGCAGCTCCTTCATGTAGAAGTCGGAGGTGACCATGCGGCCCGACTCGGCGCTGAACCAGTAGGCGGCCGTGGCCTGACGGCCGGCCGGCAGGATGGCGCTGCGGTCTTTGAGCGAGATGCCGACGACCTTCGAGCGGCCGTTGGTCGAGAGGCGCAGTTCGTCGCCGAGCGTCGAGACGAGCAGGCGGCGCGGGCTTGAGCCGCGCTCCTTCTCGCCGCCGCCGAGGAGGCGCGCCTCGTCGTCTTCGCTGTTGAAGACGAGCCGGCCGCCGTCGCCTTTGGCGTTGCGCTCGAACCACAGGTTGCCGATGATGCCGGTCTCGGCGGGCCACGCGCCGGTCAGCATGGTGGCGTGGCCCGGCCCGGTCTCGGGCGGCGTGTGGTCGTAGTGCGCGTTGGCCCACGAAGCGCCCTCGCGCTGGAGGCGGCGCAGGCCGCCCGCGACGAAGAGGTCGCCGAAGCGTTCGAGGTACTCGTAGCGGAACTGGTCTACGACGATGAGCAGCACGAGCCGCGGCCGGCGCCCGGCCGTTTCTGCCGCGCGGTTCGCCGAAGCCGAGGCGGGCGGGGACTGCGGCGCGGGCCGGCGCGGCGCGCGCCGCTGGGCGGTCAGGGCCGACGCCGACGACGCGACGGCGAGCGCGAGCAGCAGGCCGGCGACCGCCTCGAAGGCGGGGCGGGGCGGCGGAAAAATTTTACGCATGTCTCTCAACGGAACCTGTCGGGGAGTGGATTGGCGTCGAGCGTTCGTTTGACCTGTGGCGGCATGATAACATCGCCGCGCGCGGCGGCGCGAGGCGCGAATCGGCGCGGGGGAGCCTCAATCTTGGGCGGCTTAGACGAGGAATACGAGCGGCAGATGGGCGACGCCCGCGAGCGCGCGCGGGCGCAGGGGCGCGGCGACGTGCTCGACTACCTCGACCTGCGCGCCGCCAACGACCGCCTGCGCGCGGCCGGCGTCGAATGGCTCGTCGAGACCTTCACGGCGCTGGCCGGCGAGGCCAACCGCGCGGGCGCGGGGCTGTCGCTCTCGCGCACCGAGGCGCACCGCTTCCGCGTCGGCAACTCGACGATGGTCGGCACGCGCCTCGTCCTCGCGCGCGGCGTGCGCGCGCTGACCGTCGAGGCGGGCTGGCCGCGCGCGCCCCGCGACGGCGTGGTGCGCGGCGGCGGACTCGCCTCGGCCCTCGTCGGCCACTTCGGGCTGCGGGACGCCGGCGACGAACTGCTCCTCGTCCCCGAAGGTGACTCGCCACGCTGGCTCGTCCTCGAAAAGACCGGCGCGCGCTCCGCGCTCCTCGAAGAACGCCTCAGCCGGCATCTCGCCAAACTTCTCGGCTGAAGCCCGCGCCCCGCCGCCGACGACGCGCAGTCCATCTGGGACATCCTGCGCGACCGCAACGGCTACCTGCGGCCGTAACCGAGAGCAGTAGACAGTAGTCAGTAGCCAGTAGTCAGTAGAAAAGCGTTCGCCGGCGCGCGTTGAAAGTGTCAGCCTCAACGCCGCCGGCGAATGTCTTCCTGCCGGCTACTGACTACTGGCTACTGTCTACTTATAATGCCCCCATGTCTGAGACGAAGGGGGCGCTCTACCTTGTCGCCACGCCCATCGGCAACCTCGAAGACGTGACGCGGCGGGCCCTGCGCGTGCTGGCCGAGGTCGAGGTGGTCGCGTGCGAGGACACGCGGCGCACGCGCTCGCTGCTCGAACACTTCGGCATCAGGGCGAGAACCGTCAGCTACCACGAGCACAACGAGCGCGAGCGCGCGGCCGAACTGGTCTCGATGATCGAGGGCGGGGCCGGCGTGGCGCTGGTGACGGACGCGGGCACGCCGGCCGTCAGCGACCCCGGCTACCGCGTCGTGCGCGCCTGCGCCGAGCGCGGCCTGCCCGTCGTGCCCGTGCCGGGGCCGGTCGCCTTCGTCGCGGCCCTCACCGCCTCGGGGCTTCCCACGGACGAGTTCTACTTCGGCGGCTTCCTGCCCGCGCGCCCGCACGCGCGCCGCGCCCGCCTCGAAGAAGTCCGCGCGCTGCGGGCCACGCTCGTCTTCTACGAGACGCCGCACCGCGTCGCGCAGGCTCTCGCCGACGCGCGCGAAGTTCTCGGCGAGCGCGAGGCGGCGGTCGCGCGCGAGTTGACCAAGCTCCACGAGGAGATCGTCCGCGGCCGCCTCGGCGAGTTGGCCGCGCGCTTCGCCGACGCGCCCGCGCGCGGCGAACTCGTCCTTGTCATCGACCGCAACGTCATCGAAACGGAAGGCGCGGCCGCGGCCGCCGGGCCCGGCAGCGTCGCCGCCCGCGTCGCCGAGCTTGAGGCCGAAGGTCTCGACCCGCGGGCGGCCCTCAAACGCGCCGCCCGCGACCTCGGCCTCTCCCGCGACGAGGCTTACCGCCGGCTCACCTCCGAGCGCGCTCGCGCGAAAACGTGAACGGCCATGAAAGAAAGGCGGGAGACGGCGGGCGGGGCCGGCGCTCAAGTTGAGCGCCGGCCCCGCCCGCCGTCTCCCGCCCTTTCGGGTCTGTTAAAACTCGCGCGCGTCGTCTGGCTAAACCGCCGTCGCGCCGCTCTGCATCTCCCGGAGCAGGTGGTCGAGCCAGAGGTTGGCGAGTTTCTCCTGAACGGTGTTGGCGCGCAGGCGCGAGTTGAGGTTCTGGAAGTCAACGTGGTCGAGGAGTTGATCCTGATTGAAGCAGGAGAAGACGAACGACTCCCTGCCGGTCTCGGGGTCGACGTGCCTTTGCAGGCACTGCGCGCAGACCTCCTTCATCATGCACTGCATCGGGCTGTTGATGGAGCCGACGCCGACGTGGCCCGGCTTGAGGTGGGGCGCGAGCACGCCGTGGCGCGCGGCCTTGACGGCGGCCATCATGCGGTCGGAGCCGATGGCGATGACGCGGTCAACGTCGCGCAGGTCGAAGAGCCTCTCGCCCAGCCCGCCCTCGGCGTAAGCCCTCATCGCCTCGACGATGTTGCCGCGGAAGTGCGCGTCCTGCGGGCGGCGCGGCTCGACCGCGGCGCCCGTGTCCGTGGACCAGATGACCTGATCGGTGGCGGCCTCGATCTCCTCGCGCTTGAAGAGGTCTTCGCCGCGCTTGTAGCCGGCGAAGTAGACGACGCGGTTGCCGCGCTCGCGCAAAGCCCGCGCGATGGAGAAGAGGACGGCGTTGCCGAGGCCGCCGCCGGCGAGCAGGACGGTCTCGCCCTCGGGGATTTCGGTCGGCGTCCCCGTCGGCCCCATGACGACGACCGGCTGGCCCGGCTTGAGCATCGCGCACTGGCGCGAAGACGCCCCCATCTCCAAGACGATGAGGCTCAAAAGCCCCGCCTCCTTGTCCACCCACGCGCCCGTCAGGGCGAGGCCCTCCATCGTCAGGCGCGTGCCGTCCGCCTCGGCGGCGTCCGTCTCGTAGTTTTGCAGGCGGTAGAACTGACCGGGGTGAAACTTGCGGGCCTGCGCCGGCGCGCGGACGATCACGTCCACGATGGTGTCGGTCAGGCGCTCGACGCGCACGACGCGCGCGACCAGCTCGTCGTCCAGCCTCGCGGTGAGCCGCGCGAAAGCCTCCTCGCGCGCGGGCTGGTCTTCGTCGCGCAGGAGTCTTAATTCTTCCTCGAAGAGCGCGGCGACGTGCTCGTAGCCGTCCTTCGCCGAGGCCATCGCCTTGACGACGTTGCCCGCGTAGACGGGGTGGTTGTCGCCGTAGTAGCTGATGAAGCGGCCGTCGCGTTCGTAGGAAGTGAAGAAGGCGCGCTCGCCTCCGGCGGCCGGGACGAGGCGGAATTTACCGTCGCCGTTTCTTTCGGCCTTGTGCGGCGAGAAGAACTCGCGCCGGTCGTCGAGGGCGAAAGTGCCGGGCCGCTCCTTCTCGTAGATCGTGTTCGGGCTGGTGCCGGCGGCGACGCAGACGGTGCGCGCCGGGAAGCGCACCAGCTCCCCGGTCGCGTGCCACTTGCCCGTCTCCACGTCGCGCATCTGCCGCTCGAAAAGGAGGGCGGCGACCGCGCCGTGCTCGTCGGCGACGGCCTCGGCCGGCGACATGTTCTCGACGATGGAGATGCCCTCTTCGAGCGACTTGGCGACCTCCTCGTGGTTGAGGCGGTAGGCCGGCGAATCCAGAAGGCGCTTGCGGTAGACGATGGTCACGCCGCCCCAGCCGCGCACGAGCGGGATGAAGTTCGGCTCCTCGCCCGCCGCCCGCGCGCGCCCGCGCTCGTCGCGGATGGCGCGGCCGTGCTCTAAGAACTCTTCGTAGGCGGCGCGCTCCTCGGCGTCGAAGCGTTCGAAGATTTCCCCCTCGCCGAAGTCGGCCGCGAGCTTCTCGTGGCGTTCGAGGAGCTTCTCGACCTGCACGGGGTAGTAGGCGAAAAGCTCGGTGGCCGTGTCGATGGCCGTCAGCCCGCCGCCGATGACGACGGCCGGCAGGCGGACTTGCAGGTTCGCCATCGAGTCGCGCTTGGCCGCGCCCGTCAGTTGCAGGGCCATCAGGAAGTCGGACGCCTTGCGGATGCCGCGGATGAGGTTGTTCTTCATGCCGACGACGGTCGGCTTGCCCGCGCCGGTGGCGACGGCGATGTGGTCGAAGCCGAGCGCCCACGCGTCCTCGATTTCGACCGTCCCGCCGAAGCGCACGCCGCCGTAGAAGCGGAAGCGCTCGCGCCTCGCCAGCGCGAGGTGCATCAGGGTCAGGAAGTTCTTGTCCCAGCGCACCGTGATGCCGTACTCGGAGACGCCGCCGAAGCCGGCGAGGACGCGGCGGTCGAGCTCGGTCTCGATCTCGCCCACGTCGCGCACGGCGCGCGGGACGCGGCGGCCGCCCGCGCCGGTCAGCGCCTCGTTCAGGGGCTCGATCTTGAGGCCGTCGATGCCGACGACGCCGAAGCCTTCGTTGAGGAGGAAGTGCGCGAGCGTGTAGCCGGCCGGGCCGAGGCCGACGACGAGGACGTTCTTGCCGTTGTAGGGGAGCGCGTAGGGGCGCTTGGCGTTGATGGGGTTCCAGCGCGTGAGCAGCGAGTAAATCTCGAAGCCGTAGGGCAGGGCGAGGACGTGCGTCAGCACGCCGGTCTCGGCCTGCGGGATGTTGACCGGCTCCTGCTTCTGGAAGATGCACGCCTTCATGCAGTCGTTGCAGATGCGGTGGCCCGTCCCCGGGCACATCGGGTTGTCGATGACGACGACGGCCAGAGCCGCGATCGAGTCGCCGTCGCGGTGCAGGACGTGCATCTCGGAAATCTTCTCGCCGAGCGGGCAGCCTTCGAGCTTGATGCCGAGCGGGTTCTTCCTGAAAGAGCCGTCGCGCTCGCGCAGCCCCTTCGAGCAGGAGTCCTTGTCGCGCTCGTGGCAGTAGAGGCAGTAGTGGACTTCGTCGAGGACTTCGCGGGGCGCGTAGCGCGGGTCGGTGAGGCGGAAGCCGTCGCGGCGGCGCAGGTGAGAGTCGAGGCCCTGCATCAGCTCGGGCAGGTCGGCGTCGGGCCGCTTGAGCTGCACGAGGTTCTCGTAGTTGAGCGGGTGCGGGAAGCGGAACGCGACCCAGCCGCCGAGGCGGGCGCGCGCGCCCGGTTGGAGCGCGTGCGCGGCGGCCCACGCTTCGGCGAGGCGGAGCGCCGCGCGGACGAAGGCGCGCCCGCGGTCGTCGCCCCCTTCGTCCTCTTCGGCGGCCCACGCGTCGAGCTTCAGGCCGGACTCGGCCGCGAGCGCCGACGCCCGTCCGGCCTCTCGCGCGCGCTCCTCAGACCACTCGCCCTCGCGGCGCGCGCCGCCCTTCGGGTAGTTCTTCTCCCATTCGAGCAGGCGCGCGACGGCGCGCGCCACGCCCAGCTCGCGGTCGTCGCCGAGCGTGTCGGCGAAGGCGGCGCGGCGCAGATTCTCCAAAGCCTCGTCGGCCGCCGCGGCGTCAACGCCCGCCGCCTTCTCCGCCGGGAAGCTCTTGAGGGCGCGGCGCTGGACGAACTGCTTGAGCTGGAAGACGGGGTCTTGCGCGCGCAGCGTCGCGCCGAGCCGCTCGCGCTCGCGCTCGACGCGGAAGAGGCGCGCGACGAAGCGCGAGAGGTGCGGGGCGGCGGCGATGAGCAGGTCTGACTCGGCCTTCGTGCCCTTGAGGTTCGCGCCGCGCGCGGCGACGTATTCGGCGAGCGCGGCGTGGAGCGCGGCGTCTTCTCGTTCGACCTCGGCGTAGAAGGCTTCGGCCAGCGCGCGCAGGCGCGCCGGGCGGTAGAGGTCGCCGTAGGTGAAGCCTTCGATGCCGAGTGGGAAATCCGTCTGGGGGGTGTCTTCTGGGCTGCCGGGCGAGACTTGGTTCGCTTCGAGGAAGAGGTTCTGTGCCATTCGCGTTTTCGGCCCTTCGGAGAAAACTTGTCGGACGGGTGCGTCTTTCAAGAGCGCGCGGAAGCGGGAGACGCGCACGGAAAGTATAGCACCGGCCGCGCGCGACTTTGAAAGCTGACGGCGGGCGGCGCTCGGGCGCGTGCGCCGGTGGGACACGGGCGTGTTCTCCTTGAAGCTTTCTTTCGAGTGAGCGGCGAGGAGAAGAATTAAGAATTAAGAATTAAGAGTCGGTGTGGTCGGGAATCTTGAAGGGCGCCGCCCACGAACGTCTTTCTTAATTCTTAATTCTTAACCGCGTTGCTATAATCGCGCGCCGCCGGGGGGGTTGAAGGGGTGCTGTCGGACGAAGGCAACAGGAAGCTGATCGCGGGGCTGCGGAAGACGCTGGGCGAGTTGGCGGCGCCGCTCGGCGAGAGTCTGCGCGCGGTCTGGCGCGGCGAGAACCCGCCCGACGCGCGCTCCGTGCTCGACAACCAGTTGACGCTGACGGCCGAGCACTTCATCAACGTGCGCGAGGCCTCCGACGCGGAGAAGCAGCGCTACTACGAACAGGTCTGCCGCCTCTTCGGCCTCAAGGCCCGGCCCGACGCCTTCCCCCTGCCCGGCCGCGCCGACCTCCCGCCGCACCTCCTCAAGCGGCTCGACCGCACGCCCGTGGCCGTCTCCTACCTTGAGACTTACGACCAGCGCCACGGCACGCGCCACGCCGACCGCGCGCGCCACGCCCTCTTCGAGTTCGCCAACCTCGTCATCAAGTCCGACGGGCGCATCGCGCCGGCCGAAGAACTGGCCCTCGTCGAGTTCAAGCACACGCTCTACCCGCGGGGCGCGCCCGCGGCGGCGAGCGCCGTCGAGGCGTCGCCCGCCGCCGAGCTTCCGCTCGAAGAAGAGCTGGGGCCCGCGCGCCCGCTCGAAGAGCTGCTGGCGGAGTTGGACGCGCTGGTCGGTCTGGGCCGCGTCAAGCGCGACGTGCGCGAGCTGATAAATTTCCTCAAGGTGCAGAAGATGCGCGAGGAGCAGGGCCTCAAGCTCCTGCCCGTCTCGCGCCACCTCGTCTTCTACGGCAACCCCGGCACGGGCAAGACCACGGTCGCCCGCCTGCTCGCGCAGGTCTACCGCACGCTCGGCGTCCTGCGCCGCGGCCACTTGGTCGAGACCGACCGCGCCGGCCTCGTCGCCGGCTACGTCGGGCAGACCGCGCCGAAGACGCGCGAGGCGGTCGCCCGCGCGGCCGGCGGCGTCCTCTTCATCGACGAGGCTTACACGCTCTCGGCCGGAGGCGAGAACGACTTCGGGCGCGAGGCCGTCGAGACGCTTTTGAAGCTGATGGAAGACCGCCGCGAAGACCTCGTCGTCATCGTCGCCGGCTACACGGGCAAGATGCAGGAGTTCTTAGACTCGAACCCGGGCCTGCGCTCGCGCTTCAACCGCCACCTCCACTTCGACGACTACAGCGCCGACGAACTCGTCAAAATTTTTCAGGTCTTCTGCCGCAAGGCCGACTTCAAGGCGACGCCCGAGGCCGAGAAGACTCTGGCCGGCGTCTTCGGCGTGATGACGGCCGCGCGCGACGAGACCTTCGGCAACGCCCGCACGGCCCGCAACCTCTTCGAGGCCGCCATCAGCAAGCAGGCCAACCGCATCGTCTCGCTCCCCGAGGTCAACAAGGAAATCCTCACCACCATCGAGGCCGCCGACATCCCCGGCCCGGAGGATTTGCGCGAGACCGGCGCGGAGTAAAGAGGGAAGGCAAAGCGGGAGGCGGTCAAGAACCCTTGAGTCTTGACCGCCTCCCGCTTTCCGCCTTCAGTCTTCTGTTAGTTACCGGCCGCCTGCCCGGCCCCTCTGAGGTGCTTGTCGAGGAAGTCGAGGATGGCTTTGTTGGCGCGGATTTCGTTGGCCTTCTTGGTGAAGCCGTGGCCCTCGTTGTCGAAGACGACGTACTCGACGACGCCGCCCTTCTTCCTGACGGCCTCGACGATCTCGTCCGACTCGGGCTTAATCACGCGCGGGTCGTTCGCGCCCTGAATGACGAGGAGCGGCTTGGTGATCTTGTCGGCGTGGAAGAGCGGCGAGGTCTCGCGCAGGAACTCAAGCTGCGTCGAGGGGTCGCCGACCTCCTTGTAGAGCGCCTTGCGGATCGGCTCCCAGTAGGGCGGGATGGATTGCAGCGTCCGCACCCAGTTCGAGACGCCGAAGATGTCCACGCCGACGGCGAACTCCTCGGGCTTGAAGGCGAGCGCGGCCAAGACCATGTAGCCGCCGTAGGAGCCGCCCATGATGCCGATCTTCTTTTCGTCGACGTAGCCGAGCGACTTGAGGAACTTCTTCGACTCGACCACGTCCCACAGGGGCTCGCGGCCGTGCTTGCCGTCGTCGGCCGCGAAGAAGGTCTTGCCGTAGCCGGAGGAGCCGCGGTTGTTCACGTCGAGGACGGCGTAGCCGTGGTTGACGAGGAACTGCACCTGCGCCTTGTAGCCGGTGCGCGCCTGCCCGCCGGGGCCGCCGTGGACTAAGACGATGGCCGGAACCTTGTTCTGCGGGCCGGCCTCGTGCGGCTTGTAGAGGATGGCCGGAATCTCCATCCCGTCGAAAGACTTGTAGCGGATGATCCGCGAATCGACGAGGTCGGCGGCGCTGATGGCCGGGTTGAGGCTGTCGGTCAGGCGCGTCACCTTGCGCGTGGCGAAGTCGTAGACGTGGAGGTTCGAGGGCGAGCGGTCGCCGTTGAGGTAGAAGGCCATCCGCGTCTCGCTCGGCGAGATGTTGACGCCGGTGATGTCACCGTCGGGGAGTTTCGGCAGCGGCACCTGTTTGCCGGTCTTCGTGTCGTAAATCTTAATCACGGTGCGCGCGTCCTCGTTGGTGGCGGTGACGCGGTAGCGGCCCGTGCGCGAGAAGTAGGTGTACATCACGTCCCACTTCGGGCGCTCGACCGGCTCGCTCTTCCCCGTCGCCATGTCGTAGCGCGCGACGTACTGGAACTCGCCGCCCTCGTTCGTCAGGTAGTAGAGGTACTTGGAGTCGGGCGAGAAGTTCTCGGCCGAGAACTGCACCTCGCCCTTGTGCGGCGTGAGGTGCTTCAGCTCTTTGGTGGCCGTGTTGTAGAGGTAGATGTCGGAGTCCACAGTCGTGTTCGGCTTGGTGAAGGCGAGGTACCTGCGGTCGTTCGAGATGTCGCCGAGCTGGTAGCCGGCCTCGTCGCGGTAGATGAGCGCGGGCTTGAAGTCGGCGAGCGGCATCTCGTAAATGTCGAAGAACTTCGGGTCGCGCGCGTTCGTCGAGAAGAAGAACGACTTGCGATCCTGCGCCCAGCCGAGGAAGCTGGCCTTCGTCTTCTCGCCGGGCGTCAGGTCGCGCTCCGAGCCGTCCGCCTCGCGCAGGTAGAGGTGCGTGTTCTCGTTGCCGCCGCGGTCGTAGGCGTAGACGAAGCGGCCGTCGGGCAGGTAGGTGACGGCGTAGGTGCTCTCCTTCGTCGAGTCGGTGAGTTGGCGCGGCTCGCCGCCGGCCGCGGGCACGGTGTAGACGTTGAAGATGCCCGTCCGGTTGCTGTGGAAGAGGACTTGCTTCTCGTCCTCGGAGAAGGACGACCCGCCCACGCGCACCGTGTCCATGAACTGCTCGATGCTGTAGCGGCGGACGGCGCGCGGCGCCGAAGCCTTCGCCGCCGCGACGCTGTCGCGGCGCTGCGCGCGCGCGTCCGCGGGCGCGAGGGCC
>DATMVI010000413.1:0-2161 GCA_035563275.1 Pyrinomonadaceae bacterium | reverse complement strand
GACAAGCTGGCCGCCTTCTCGACGCGCGGCGAGTGGGTGAAGGTGATGGCCCCCGGCGTGGGCATCCTGAGCACCGTCCCGCCCGACCCGAGCGCCCCCGGCGTCCGCTACGGCGTCTGGGGCGGCACCTCGATGGCCGCGCCCTTCGTCGCCGGGCAGGCCGCGCTCGTCCGCGCGCAGGCCCCGGCGCTCACCCCGGCGCAGGTCAACACCCGCGTCGTCACGACCGGGGCGCAGACGCCGGCCGAGCCCGTCAGGAGCCGCGCCGACGTGGCCGCCTCCGTCGTCCCGTTCGACACCTCGGCGACGAACCCGATTGACGCGACGCCCGACTTCGTCCGCCAGAACTACCTCGACTTCCTCAACCGCGCGCCGGATGCGGGCGGCCTCGGCTTCTGGAGCAAGGGGATCAACGACTGCGGCGCGAGCGCGGGCTGCGTCTCGTTCAACCGCGCGAACACGTCGGCCGCCTTCTTCCTCTCCATCGAGTTCCAGCAGACGGGCTACTTCGTCTACCGGCTGAACAAGGCGGCCTACGGCGACCTCGCGGGCCGCCCCGTCCCCGTCCGCTACGAGGAGTTCATGCCCGACACGCTGAGCATCGGCGAGGGCGTCGTGGTCGGCACGGCGGGCTGGGAAGGCCGGCTCCGACAGAACCGGGCGGCCTTCGCCGCCGGCTTCGTCGCGCGCGACAGGTTCCGCGCCGCCTACCCGGCCGACATGACGGCCGACGACTTCGTGGACAAGCTGGCCGCGAACGCCGGCGTGACGCTGGCGGCCAACGAGCGCGCCGACCTGCTCGCGCTGCTCGCGCCGGGGCAAGCGGACGCGGCCCGCGCCGCCGTCCTCCAGCGCCTCGCCGACCACCCGGCCCTCGTCGCGCAGGAGTTCCGCAAGGCGTTCGTGCTGATGCAATACTTCGGCTACCTGCGGCGCAACCCCGACGACGGAGGCAACCGGAACTTCGGCGGCTACTTCTTCTGGCTCAAGAAGCTCGAAGAGAACGGCGGCGACTTCCACAAGGCCGAGATGGTGCGCGCCTTCATTGAGTCCATCGAATACCGACAGCGCTTCGGGCAGTAAGTTCGAGTTAAAACGGGGCCGCGGGCGGCGTCGGGCGCATTGAGTTTGGATAACCTCAACGCGCCCGCCGCCGCCCGCGGCCCCGTCTATGACCGGCCTTAAACTTTAAGGCCCGAAACTTTTTTTACGCCCGTGTATTTTTCCCCGCCCCCCCGGGACTGTTAAGCCGAAGCCGACGTGCTTCGGTGTTTAGCGAGTGTGGCCCCGCCCGTTTCAGAAGTGCGGCGGGGGGGCCGCCGACCCGGAAACTTCCGGGTTCGCCCAGTCTGGTCGGGCCTGCCCGTCACGGGGAGAGCGGGCGGCCCTGCCAGCCGGGCGGCGCGGTCGCGCTGGCCGTGTCGCCCACCTAAAAACAGTCCGGAGTCGGGGGCCTGAAGTCGGGTGTCGAGGAGAGTTCTTCTGCTTTGACACCGGACTTCAGACCCCCGACTCCGGACTGTTTTTGTTACGCGGCCCCGTGCTTTTTGAACCACGCGCGCAGGCGTTGCCAGCCGGCGGTGGCGGCCTCGCGGTTGTAGGTCGGGCGGTAGTCGGCGTGGAAGCTGTGGTCGGCCTCCGGGTAGACGACGATCAAAGAGAAGTTATCAGTTATCAGTTATCAGTCATCAGTTGTCAGTCAAAGCAAAAACTGATGACTGTCTTCTGGTCATTGCAGCACGCGGAGGTCGCGTTCGCCGACGATCTTCCAGCCCTGTTCGGTGCGACGCCAGCGGAGTTCCTGCAAGACCTCGCCGCGCCGCGACCGGTCGCCGGAGGCGATGTGGTAGCGCTTGCGGAAGCGCATGACGGCGGCGCGGCCGTCGGGCGAGAGGCGGATGTCGGGTTCGCCGGCGCGCACGTCCACGTCCGAGGCCGCCGCGAAGACGCGCGACTTCTCGGCGCGCACGGCCGCGCGCGAGACGTTGCGCGCGAGGTAGAAGGAGCCGACCTGCCGGTCGTAGAAACTCATCTGCCGCGGGATGTCGCGCGCGTTGGTCGCCGCGAGCCACTCGCCGAGCGCGCCGCGCAAAGCGGCCGCCTCGTCGCGCGGCGCGGATGCGGCGTCCCCGCCCGTCGCCCCCGTGCCGCCCGCGGCTTC
>DATMVI010000412.1:0-13765 GCA_035563275.1 Pyrinomonadaceae bacterium | reverse complement strand
GCCGCGCCGGCGCGGCCCTGAGCGGGCTGACGCTCGCGGCCGGCAACTTCGCCGCCGGCGTCTTCGCCTTCGCCGCCGCGGCCCTCGCGCCGCAGGACGAGTGGAACGTCGTCCTCGCCGAGGTCAACACCGAGTTCCACGGCCACACCGGCCTCGACTACCACCAGCCGAGCAAGAAGCTGCTCGTCTCGGCCAACGCGCCCACGGGCGATCCCTTCAGCTTCGAGCTGCTCACGGCCGAGGGCGCGCACTCCCCGTTCTCGAACGTCGCCGGCCTCGGCGGCGACGTGCTCGTGGCCGCCGCCCGCGATGACGGGCAGGGCACGAGCCTCGGCGGGTTCCAGCCCGGCACGATCTTCGCCAGCACGGACGCCTCCGGCGCGGTCGCGCGCGTCAGCGCCGACGGCGCTTCGGCCCAGAACCCGTGGGTCGCGCTCCCCGACGAGGCGGGCCGCGTCGCGGGCCTGCACGTTGACCGCACCGGCGCTTTCGGCGGCGACCTCCTCGTCGTCACCACCGGCGGCGGCCTCTGGCGCGTCAACTCGGCGGGCGTCGCGGCGCAGGTCGCGCAACTCAACACGCCGCTCGCCGGCGTCTCGGTCGTCCCCGCAGACCCGGAGCGCTACGGGCCGTGGGCGGGCCGGGCCGTCGTCGGCGCGAGGGAGCAGGGAAGCGTCTTCGCCGTGGACGCGCAGGGGCAGGCCGAGTCTTTGGCGGTCGGGGTCAACCCCAGCGACATCGACATCGTGCCGGCGCACGAAAACTTCTACGCCCTCGACGCCGCGGGCCAGAAGCTCTGGGGCGCGACCGACGGGGCCTTCGCCGGCATCATCGGCGACATCCTCGTCACGCAGGAGTCGCCCGGCCGCATCTCGCGCGTGCGCTGGGACGGCGTGGGCTTCGTCGTCTCGGGGCTGGCCGAGGCGGGCGCGCTCAAGCAGGTGGCCTTCTCGCCTTCGGGCGTGGGGCAGATTCCCGCCGTCAAGCAGGTCTACGACAAGATCGCCGTCGTGCGCCACGCCCCGCGCCTCAACAGCGGGCGCGTCGAGGGCACTTTGTGGCAGCTCACGGGCGAGAACGTCCTGCTCGACGGGACGGACACGATCACGACCGACCTCCTCGTGCCGGGCACGCCGACCGTCACGGCCGTGTCCCCGTCCTCCTACGAAGGCACGATTCAGGGTTCCGAGGGCACGCAGCCCTCGAACTACACCATCACCATCACGGGCCGCGCCGAACTGCGCCACGTCGTCACGCGCACAGACCCCATCGAGCTTGAGAACGTCTCGTTCCCGCCCGCGCCCGCGGGCACGCGTGACGTTGAGATTCGGAGGGCGAGCGACAGCATCGGCAGCCCGGCGACGCTGCGGAACCTGAACATCACGGGCCACGCCGGCGCGGTCGTCGTGCCGCCGGGCACTTACGGCCGGTTCACGGTCGGCGGGCGCAACGCGCTCGTCCTCGGCGTCGAAGGCTCGACCGAGCCGACCGTCTACAACCTCGAAGAGCTTTCGCTTTCGGGCGGCAGCGAGCTGCGCCTCGCCGGCCCCGTGACGCTCAGGGTGAAGAACCGCGTCACGCTCGTCGGCTCGACCGTGGGCGCCGCCGACGACCCGAAGCGGCTGCGACTGGAGATCGCCGACGGTGTCGTCGGCGACGCGCTGAAGGTCGCCGGCAACGGCGTCCTCTACGGTATCGTGCGCGCGCCGCAGGGCGACATCACCATCGAGGGCAACGGGCGCGTGCGCGGCACCGTCATGTGCGACTACCTCTTCGTCAGCGGCAACGGCGTGCTCCAGATCACGGAGAACGATTTGCCGCCGCCGCCCGTCAACCGGCCGCCGCAGGCCGACGCCGGCCCCGAGCACACGATCACTCTGCCGGACGACACGGTCGCGCTTGAGGGCGCGGCCTCGGACGACGGGCTGCCCGCCGGCAGCACGCTCGGCGTCAAGTGGACGAAGGTCAGCGGCCCCGGCTCCGTGACCTTCGCCGACCCTTCGAGCGCGGCCACCTCGGCGACCTTCTCCGGCGAGGGCGTCTACGTCCTCAAGCTCACCGCCTCCGACGGGCAGTTGAGCAGCAGCGACACGACGACCGTCACCGTCATCCCGCGCAACCAGCCGCCGACGGTTGACGCCGGCGAGGCCCAGACCATCGAGCTGCCGGCCCCGGCCGAGCTGCGCGGCACGGTCACCGACGACGCGCTCCCGCGCGGCTCGACCGTCACCTCGACGTGGACGGTCGTGAGCGGCCCCGGCCCCGTCGTCTTCGCCGACCCGAACGCCGCCGTGACGGCCGCCTCCTTCACCGTCCCCGGCGTCTACACCCTCCGGCTCTCGGCCAGCGACACCGAGTTCACCGTCTCGGACGACGTGGTCATCACCGTGCTCAAGAACGAGCCGCCGGCGGTCAACGCCGGGCCCGATCAGGAGATCACGCTGCCGAACATCGCCGCGCTCAACGGCACGGCCGCGGACGACGGGCTGCCGCGCGGCAGCACGCTCGAAGTCTCTTGGAGTCAGGTGAGCGGCCCCGCGCCGGTCATCTTCCACGACGCCTTCTCGGCCGTCACGGCCGCGACCTTCAGCGCGCCCGGCACCTACGTCCTGCGCCTCACGGCCAGCGACTCGCAACTGAGCGCGAGCGACGACGCGACCGTCGTCGTCAAGCCGCAGCCCTTCACCTCGCGCACCTACACGCTCGACGCCGACTTCGACGAGGGCAGCCTCATCAGCGTCACGCGCTCGACGGCCAACCAGTTGCAGCTCGACGACACCACCCGCAGCTTCAACTTCATCTGGGTCGCCGTCTCCTCGAAGGGGACGGTCGTCAAGATCAACACCGAGACCGGCGCGGTCATCGGCGAGTACCTGACCTCGCCCTCGGGCCAGCCCAAAGACCCCTCGCGCACCACGGTCGATCAGAACGGCAACGTCTGGGCGACGAACCGCGACGGCAACAGCGTCGTCCACATCGGGCTGGTCGAGAACGGCCAGTGCGTCGACCGCAACGCCAACGGGATCATCGAGACCTCGGCGGGCTTCGGCGACATCAAGCCGTGGCCGAACACCGGCGGCGCGAACACGAACGGCGGCGTCACGCTGGCGCAGGACGAGTGCATCATCCACTACACGAAGGTCAACTCCTTCGGCACCCGCCACGTCTCGGTCAACAAAGATAACGACGTGTGGGTCAGCGGCACGAGCGGCCGCCGCTTCGACCTCATCGACGGCAAGACGGGCGGCATCAAGCGGGCCGAGCCTACCGTGGGCTTCGGCGGCTACGGCGGCCTCATCGACAAGAACGGCGTCATCTGGTCGTCGAACCCGATGCTCCGGTGGGACACGTCGAAGCCGCTGACGGGGCCGAACGCCCTGAACGGCATGGCGTTCACGCTCTTCGGCGGCCGCGCGACGTGGGACAGGGCGGGCAAGTCTTCGACTCAGCCGTCGCCGTCCGAAAAGGTGTGGGTGGAAGACAGCACGCCCGAAGGCGCCTCCCTCGCGGGCGACAGCGAGGGCTGGAACTGGAGGAACACCAACCCGACGCCTTTCTCCGGCGCGCTCGCGCACCAGTCGAACCTCGTCGGGGGCACGCACCAGCACTACTTCCTAGGCGCGAACGAAACTTTAAGCGTCGGCGCGGGCGACAGCCTGTTCACCTACGTCTTCCTCGACCCGGCGAGCCCGCCGAGTCAGGTGATGTTGCAGTGGAATAACGGGAATTGGGAGCACCGCGCCTACTGGGGGCAGAACCAGATTCCGTTTGGCGTCAACGGGACGGAGAGCCGCCGCCACATGGGGCCGCTGCCCGCCGCCGGCCAGTGGGTCAAACTGGAAGTCCCCGCCAGCCAAGTCGGGCTGGAGGGCAGCGGCGCGAACTGGCGCGGCTACAACCACCCGAGCTACGGCCTCTGCATCGACAGCAAGGGCAACGTCTGGAACACCTCGCTCGGCAACGGGAGCATCAGGAAGTTCGCGCCGGACGGGACGCTCATCGGCACCTTCAATCAGGGCGACTCGCAGGCGCAGGGGTGCGTCGTTGACCGCAACGACCACGTCTGGGTGGCGCACTCGCTCTTCCGCAACACGGTCGGCCACCTGAAGCCGGACGGCACCTACGTCGGCACCGTCACGGTCGGCAGCGGCCCGACCGGCGTGGCCGTGGACGGCGCGGGCAAAATCTGGGCGACGAACCACGACAGCCGCACCGTCTCGCGCATCGACCCGAACCTCGGCCCGCTCGGCCCGGACGGCGTGACCAGAGTCGGCGCGGTCGACTTCACGACGCGGAACCTCGGCGGCACCCTCTACAACTACAGCGACATGACGGGCAGCACGCTGTCGGGCGCGCCCGACAACGGCACGTGGTCGACCGTCTACGACAGCCAGCGCGCTGGGGCCGAGTGGGGCCGCGTCGGCTGGACGGCGAAGGTCTGCGGCGACGGCCTGCTCGCCGTCTCGGTGGCGACGAGCGAGAACGGCACCACCTTCGGTCCGGCCGTGACGGTCGCGAACGGCGACGACCCCGTGGTCGCCAACGGCCGCTACCTCAAAGTTAACGTCAGCTTCCGGCGCGCTTCGAGCGGCGAAAGCCCGGTGCTCTACGACCTCTCGGTCGGGACGGCCGGCTACGTGCTGCCCGACGCGCCCAACGCCGCGCCCACGGCCTTCGCCGGCGCGGATCAGACGATGACGCTGCCCGACGCGGCCAAACTCTCGGGCGCGGCCTGCGACGACGGCTTCCCGCGCGGCAACGCGCTCCAAGTCACTTGGAGCAAGGTCTCCGGCCCCGGCGCGGCCATCTTCACGCGCCTGAACGCGAGCGCCTCGGACGTGACCTTCACGCTGCCGGGCGAGTACGTCCTGCGCCTGTCGGCCTCGGACGGCGAGCACACCGTCAGCGACGACGTGACGGTGACGGCGCTGCCGGCCAACATGGCCCCCATCGTCAACGCCGGCCCGGACCAGAGCGTGACGCTGCCGAACACCGTCACCCTCTCCGGCACGGCGAGCGACGACGGGCTGCCTGCCGGCTCGACCCTGACCACCTTCTGGAGCCAGTTGGGCGGCCCCGGCCCCGTCACCTTCAACGACGCCTCGTCGCTCACCACCGGCGCGATCTTCCCCTCGCCGGGAACCTACACGCTGCGCCTCTCCGGCGCCGACTCGCACCGCGTCGGGACTGACGACGTGACCGTCACCATCATCGCGTCGCCGGCCCTCAACGGCGCGACGCTCTCGCTGGCCCCGGCCAACGCCGGCCCCTACGTGACCGGCACGCAGCAGCCCCTGCGCGCCACGCTCCGGAACTCGGCCGGCAACCCGCTCGCCAACTACGGCGTCGAGTTCACGGTCGCCGGCCCGAACGCGACGACCGGCAGCGCCGTGACCGACGCGTCCGGCGTGGCCACCTTCAACTACGCCGGCACGAACGCCGGCACCGACAACGTCAGCGCCCTCGTGCGCAACACCGCGACCGTCAGCGTCAACTCGAACGTCGTCCCGATGGTCTGGTCGGTGACGCCCGTCTCCCCGGCGGCCATACAGGGCTGGATCGGCGGCCCCGTCAACGGGAGCACCGTCACCGGCATCGTCCCCGTCACGGTCGGGGCGGGGCAGACGCTCACCGGGGCCACGGTCGAATACTGGCCCGCCGCCAACCCCGCGGCCGTCACCGTGCTCGCCACGGGCGCGCAGGGCGGGCCCGGCGCGACGCTCGCCACGCTCGACACGACGCTGCTGGCCAACGGCAACTACGTCATCCAACTGCGCGCCACCGACGCCAACGGGCAGGAGCAGTTGAGTCAGGTGCTCGTCACCGTCGCCGGCGAGAACAAGCCGGGGCGCGTGACGCTCTCCTTCACCGACATGACCGTCCCCGTCGCCGGCATCCCCATCACCATCGAGCGGCAGTACGACAGCCTTGAGCGCAATCAGGTGGGCGACTTCGGCTACGGGTGGACGCTGGAGATGTCGGGCCCGCGCCTCGAAGTCAGCCCCGACAACGACGTGACGCTGACCGACCCGGTGACGGGCCGCCGCGTCACCTTCCAGTTCGCGCCCACCTCCTTCGGCTTCCCCTTCAGCTTCTTCTACCAGCCGACCTACGCGCCCGAGCCGGGCGTCTACGGCAAGCTCACCTCGGACGGCTGCGGCATGCTCGTCAGGACGGGGGGCGGCGTCAACTGCTTCCTCTCGCTGGAGCCGACCTACCGCCCGAACAACTACACCTACACAGACCCTTACGGCCGCGCCTACACGATGACGGCCGCGGGCAAGCTCGTCTCGATCAAGAACCTCGACGGCAACGTCCTGACCTTCGGCGCCAACGGCATCACCACCACGGCCGGCAACCTGACCGTCCCGTTCGCGCGCGACGCCGAGGGGCGCATCCGCGAGATCACCGACCCGACCGGCCGGGTCTACCAGTACGGCTACGACGCGGCGGGCGACCTGACGAGCGTCAAGCTGCCCGACTCCGCCGTGCCGCTCCGCTACGAGTACAACCCCGGCCACTTCTTCAGGAAGGGCACGGACTCGCGCGGCAACGTCGAGTCGCAGACGACCTACTACGCCAACGGCCGGCTGGAGAGCTCGACCGACGCGATGGGTAAGACGACCGGCTACGCCTACGACCTCGCCACCAACACGACGACCATCACGCACCCTGACGCCAACGGCACGACCGTCCAGCGCCACGACGCGAACGGCCTGCTCCTGAGCGAGACCGACCCGCTCGGCCGCACCAAGTCTTTCACCTACGACGCCAACCGCAACAAGAAGACCGAGACCGACGCGCTCGGCAAGACGACCACCTACGACTACGACGCGGGCGGCCACATGAAGTCCGTCACCGACCCGCTCGGCAAGACCACCAGCTACGTCAACAACCAGTTCGGCCAGCCCGTCGCCACCACCGACCCGCTCGGCAAGGTGCGGACGCTCAGGTACGACGAGGAGAACAACCTCACGAGCGTCGCCGACGAGCAGGGCACGCAGCTCGCCTTCACGTGGAACGACCGCGGCAGCCCGCTCTCGCTGACCGACGGCGCGGGCCGCGCCACCCGCTTCACCTACGACGCCTACGGCAACGTCCTCTCGAAGACCGACCCGCTCGGGCGCACCACCAGCTACACCTACGACCAGATGGGCCGCGCCCTGACTTCGACGGACGCGCGCGGAACCTCCCGCTTCGCCTACGACCCGATGGGCCGCGTCACCTCGGTGACCGACGCCCTCAACCACGAGACCACCTACGAGTACGACGCCAACGGCAACCGCACCGCCGAGGTCAGCGCGCGCGGCCAGCGCACCGAGTTCGAGTACGACGCCGCCAACCGCGTCTCGCTCATCACCCACCCGGACGGCTCGACCATCCGCTACACCTACAACTTCCGCGGCCAGAAGCTGACGGAGACGACCGCCGGCCCCGCGCCCGCCGGCCTCTCGCTCGCCGCCGCGGCGGCCGAGCCTGAGCCCGAGCGCACGACCGAGTACGTCTACGACGGCGCCGGCCAGCTCGTGAAGGTCATCTTCCCCGACGACAGCGAGGCGACCTTCGCCTACGACGACGCCGGGCGGGTCAAGACCGCGACCGACGAGCGCGGCAAGACCTACACCTACGAGTATGACCCGGCCTGCGGCTGCGCCGACCGCCTGACGAAGACCATCGACCCCAACGGCCGTTCCTCGACCTACACCTACGACGCCAACGGGCGGCGCACCTCCTTCATCGACGCCAACGGGCGCGAGACGCGCTACGACTACGACCTCCGCGACAACGTGGTGAAGATCACCTACGCCGACGGCAACTTCGTCACCAACACCCACGACGGCAACGGGCGCGTGCTCACCGCCACCGATCAGGAGGGGCGCGTCACGCGCTACTCCTACGACGAGATGGGCAACCTCGTCTCCGTCGTCGACGGCCTCGGCCAGACGACGCAGTTCAGCTACGACCAGCAGGAGAACCTGCTCTCGACCACCGACGCGCTCGGCCGCACCACGCGCTACGAGTACGACGGCCTGAACCGCGTCATCAAGCGCACGCTGCCGCTCGGCATGTCGGAGCTCTACACCTACGATCAGGTCGGCAACCTCGCCACGCGGACGGACTTCCGCGGCAAGACGACCGGCTACGACTACGACCCGCTGAACCGGCTCACCGCCAAGCGGCCCGACCCGACCCTCGCCGAGCCGATGGTCACCTACTCCTACACCGCGACGGGGCGCCGGCGCTCGATGACCGACGCCTCGGGGACGACCAACTACACCTACGACCTCCGCGACCGCCTGCTCACGAAGCAGACGCCGCAGGGGACTCTGACCTACGGCTACGACGCGACGGGCGGGCTCACCTCGGTGCGCTCGTCGAACGCCGACGGCGTCGCCGTCGATTACGCGTACGACGACGCGGGCCGCTTGGAGAAGGTCATCGACCAGCGCTTCGGCGGGGCGACCGTCGCCACCTACACCTACGACGCGGTCGGCAACCTCAAGACGGACGCGCGCTCGAACGGCGTGCGCTCCGACTACACCTACAACCCGCTCAACCGCCTGACCGGCCTGACCGTCGCCCGCGCCGGCACGACGCAGGCCTCCTACACCTACACGCACGACCGCACGGGCCGCCGCCTCTCCGCCACGGAACTCGACGGCCGCACCGTCAACTACACCTACGACGCGCTCTACCGGCTGACGCGCGAGGCCGTCTCGGGCGGCCCGACCCCGGCCGCCAACGGCGCGGTCGATTACACCTACGACGCGGTCAGCAACCGCCTGTCGCGCGTCTCCACGCTCGCGGGCGTCCTGTCGGCGACCTCGACCTACGACGCCAACGACCGGCTGACCTCCGACGCCTACGACGCCAACGGCAACACGCGCAACGCCGACGGCCGCGCCTTCACCTACGACTTCGAGAACCGCCTCAAGACCGCCGACGGCGGCGCGGTGCGCCTCGTCTACGACGGCGACGGCAACCTCGCCTCGAAGACCTCCGGCGGGGTGACGACGCGCTACCTCGTGGACGAGATGAACCCGACCGACTACTCGCAGGTCTTGGAGGAGCTGGTCGGCGGGCAGGTCGTCAGGCAGTACGCCTACGGCAACGCCGTCGTCAGCCAGCGGCAGCGCGCGGGCGGCGCGTGGTCGGCGAGCTTCTACACGACGGACGGCTCCGGCAGCGTGCGGCAGTTGACCGACGAGTCCGGCGCGGTCACCGACACCTACACCTACGACGCCTTCGGCAAGCTCATCTCGCAGACCGGGGCGACGCCCAACGCCTACCTCTACCGCGGCGAGCGGTTCGACGCAGACCTCGGCCTCTACCACCTGAGGGCGAGGAGCTACGACGCGAACCGGGGCCGGTTCACGACCGTCGACCCGTTCCCCGGCTTCATCGACGAGCCGACCTCGCTGCACAAGTACCTCTACGCCAACGCCGACCCGGTCAACTTCATCGACCCGCTGGGGCTGGCGACGTTGGCCGAGTACGGCCAACTCGTCAAGCGCATCGCGCTCCGCATCTGGACGGCGGTCAAGACGGTGGGCCGCGCCGTCGCCTGCGTCCTGCTCTACGTGGCGTCGTGGATCGCCAGCTACATTAACTACGCGTCGTGGGCGTTCGTGCGCTGGATCGCGACCCGCCTGCGGCTGGCCTTCTGCGTCTGCAAGATCACGCGCACCACGCCGGGCTACGAGCCGCCCACCATACGCGACAACAAGAAGAAGGGGGACGACTTCCGAGACCTCGTAAGAGACATCGCCGACGTGCTCGGGTTCGGGGGCGGCATCGAAAGGCCCTTCAACACACCGCGCGGCCGGCGCTTCATGGACGTTGACCTCAGTTGGGGCAACTGGACGGGAGGCATCGAGACGAAGGTCGGCGACTCGCCGTACACGCCTTCGCAGCAGGCGAAGGATCGTTGGCTCAACCGTAACGGCAGATACCCGGTCAGGGTCATCCGCTTCCCGCAGTGGCGGTGCAGAAGGTGAGGGGGCGCCCCCCGCGCTTTAGGTCGCTTGTCTCGGCCTGACGCGCGCGCCGCGCGGCCGGCTACCAGTTGACTTCGAGAGTCATCCGCGTCGCGCCCTCGGCCTCGGCCCATCGCGTGAGGGCGACGATGTCTTCGAGGTCGCGCACGAAATCTTCGGCCACGGGGTCGGGGCTTTTGTGATTGCGCGCGTACGTTTCGAGGATGACGGACGCCTCGGGCGATCCGGCCCGCACGGCCTCGCGCAGCCTCTCGGCCGCCTCGCGCAGTTGCGCCGGACTCACCCAGTCCACCTCATCGTCCTCCATGCCGTCGGTCTTGTACGACAGCAAGGCCCCCGCGCCCAGACGCCCGAGGGCGTCGGCGACCGCCGGCACCTCCTCGCGCTCCGCCATCCAGTCGCCCCACGCCTTGTCGTCGTTGTAGAAACCGGGCTGCGACTCCAACTGCTCCTCGCCGATGCCCGGCCAGTACGCGTTCACGCTTGCGCCCATCACGCCCCCTCGCGAATTGATGTCGAGCCGCTTCACGCCGGCCCGCCCACGTCCGATAACGCCGGACAGCTTATGCGCTTTAGCTTATCGGACTCAAGCCGGGAGCCGGAGTCGGGCCGGAGCCGAGCCGGAGTCGGGTGAGCTTCTCACGTCGAGCCTCGCTTCGGGAAGGGTTAAGCTTCCCATACGGCCGGCGTGGCACTATTATCCTTCCGCGCCGCCAAACCCGCACCCGCAAAGGACAGGAAAGTGATGAAGGCCAAGCTCCCCGTTCTGCTCCTTCTCTGCTGCCTCGCCGTCGCCCCGTTCGCGCAAGCGCCCCCCGACCGACAGCAGTTCATCCGCGTCGAAGCGCCTTCGGTGGCACTGACGCACGTGCGTGTGGTTGACGGGACGGGGGCCGCGCCGCAAGAGGATCAGACCGTCGTCATCGGCGGCGGAAAGATTCAGTCCGTCGGGCCGAGCGCGACGGCGAAAGTGCCCGTGGACGCGCGCGTGCTCGACCTCAAGGGTTACACCGTCCTGCCCGGCCTCGTCGGGATGCACAACCACCTCTTCTTCCCCATGGGCGGGTCGCCGCCGATGTACTCGAACATGGGCACGAGCTTCCCGCGCCTCTACCTCGCGCTCGGCGTCACCACCATCCGCACCACGGGCAGCGTCGCGCCCTACACAGACCTCGAAATCAAGCGGCTCATCGACGCCGGCCGGATGATCGGCCCGAAGGTGCACGTCACCGCGCCCTACCTCGAAGGCCCCGGCGCGTTCACGCCCGTCATGCGCCAACTCACCGGGGCGGACGACGCGCGGCGCATGGTGAACTACTGGGCCGACGCGGGCGCGACCTCGTTCAAAGCCTACATGAACATCACGCGCGACGAGCTGCGCGCGGCCGTCGAGGAGGCGCACAAGCGCGGCCTGAAAGTCACCGGCCACCTCTGCTCGGTCGGCTACCGGGAGGCGGCCGAGATCGGCATCGACAACCTTGAGCACGGGCTGTTCGCCGATTCCGAATTCGTCGCCGACAAAAAGCCCGACCAGTGCCCGCCGGGCGGCGCCGTCAGCGCGAGCCTGCGGCAGCTCGACATTAACGGCCCGGCCGCGCGCGAAACCATCCGCACTTTAGTCGAGAAGAACGTGGCCGTCACCTCGACGCTTCCCGTGTTCGAGGCGGCCGGCGCGCCTCTGGCGCAGGGCGGCATCGGCGCGGCGGGCGCGCTGCTGAACCCGCGTGTGCTCGGCGTGATGAATGCGGACGCGCGCGTGCGCTACCTGCAAGCGCGTGCGCGCGTCCCCGGCGGGCCGGAGTTCGTCGCGCTGCTGCGCAAGGCGATGGAGTTCGAGCGCGCGTTCGCGCGGGCGGGCGGGCTGCTCGTCGCCGGGCCCGACCCGACCGGCAACGGCGGGGTCGTCGCCGGCTTCGGCGACCTGCGCGGCGTCGAGCTGCTGGTCGAAGCGGGCTTCACGCCCCTTGAGGCGATCAGGATCGCCAGCTTCAACGGCGCGAGGCTGCTCGGCGAGGAGGCGCGCGTCGGCTCGATCGCCGCCGGCAAGCAGGCCGACCTGATGGTCGTGCGCGGGAACCCGGCGGCGAACATCGCCGACATCGAGCAGGTGGAGATCGTCTTCAAAGACGGCGTCGGCTACGACTCGGAGAAGCTCATCCAGTCGGTACAGGGCCTCGTCGGCGTGCGCTGAGACGGTCTGTTGCAACGTGGGGATTGGGAAGTAGTAACATGCCCGCGCTGAAATCCTTCAGGGCGGGAGGGCGGGAGGGGCGTGCGCGCGGTCGAGAGGACGAAAGCTTTCATCAGAGAGACCTTCCCGGCCGGCGTCTTTGTGTACCGCCGGCTGCGGGAGGCCCGGCGCGCGCTTCACGAACGGGTCGCCGGCGCGGGCCTCGTCTTCTCCGACATCTACCGCAAAAACCTTTGGGCCGACCCCGAGTCGGTCTCCGGCCGCGGCTCGACGCTGGCGCGCACCGAGGCGATCAGGCGCGCGCTGCCCGGCCTGCTCGCGGGCGTCGGCGCGCGGTCGCTGCTCGACGCGCCGTGCGGTGATTTCAACTGGATGCGCCACGTCGAGCTGGGGGGCGTCGAGTACACCGGGGCCGACGTGGTGCCGGAGCTGATCGCGCGCAACCGCGAGGCGCACGGGGGGCCGGGCCGGACTTTCATCGTCGCCGACGTGACGCGCGACCGACTGCCGAAGGTTGACGTGATTCTGTGCCGCGACTGCTTCATACACCTCTCGTTCCGAGACATCAACGCCGCGCTCGCCAACTTCAAACGCAGCGGCTCCCGCTTCCTGCTCGCCACCACGCACGCCGGCGTCGCCGAGAACGAGGACATCCGCACGGGCGGCTGGCGCTCGGTCAACCTCCAGTCGCCCCCTTTCAACCTCCCGCAGCCGCGGCAGTTGCTCGTCGAAGACGCCGGGTTGGGCAAATGCCTCGGCCTGTGGAGTCTGGAAGAGTTGGAAGCGCGGCGCGCGGGCGTGGCGTCCGTCCTCGGCAGGGCGTGGCCCGGATGAGGCTCGGGCGGTTAATGCTGCTGGCGGCGTGCGTCCACCTCGCGGCGGCGACGGGCGCGCACCTCGCCGGCCGGTGGGGGCTGGCCGGGGGGGCGTTCGACGCCGGGGGGGTCGGCTCCTTCGCTTCGGACGGCCGCGTCTACCGTTTGCAGATCGTCGCGCTCGAAGAGACGCTCAAGCGCGAAGGCGCGGCCGCGTGGCTCTCGACGCCCGCGCCCGTCCACGTCAAACTCTACTCGCTGTCGTTCGCGACACTCAGCCCTCTCTTCGGGCAGAGCGTGCTCAGCGCCGAGCCGCTTAACCTGCTCTACTATCTGGCGACGCTGCTGCTGGCCTTCGCGCTGGGGCGGGAGGCGTTCGGCCGGAGGGAGGGGTTGATTGCCGCGTGGGCGGCGGCGGCCCTGCTGCCTTCGTACCTTTTGCACACGACGCAACTGCTGAAAGACCCTCTCTTCGTCGTCCTCTCGCTGGCGCTCGTGCTGGTCTGTCTGAAGTGGATCACGACCGCGTACACGTTGGCCGGCGGACTGGCCGCGGGGGCGCTCGGCGGCGCGGCGGCCGCGTCGCTCTGGCTCGTGAAGGACTCGGCGTGGTGGGTGGTGCTCGCCGTCATGTTCCTCGGCGCGAGCATGTCCGTCGCGCGGCAGGCGCGCGCGCGGACTCTGCTGCGCGCGAATCTGGCGGGCGTGGCCTTAATGCTGACGATAGGTTTGAGCGCGTCGCACTTCGTCCAGCCCTACTG
>DATMVI010000411.1:0-10463 GCA_035563275.1 Pyrinomonadaceae bacterium | reverse complement strand
CTGCTGCGCGAGCGCCCGGCCTCGACGGTCGAGCCTTCGCCCTTCTTCCAGACGCGCGTGCTGGCCGCCCTGCGCGAGCGCCGCGCCGAGGAGGAGACGCCGGCGCTCAGCCGCCTGTGGCGCGCGGCCGGCGCGCTCGTCTCCTCGATGGCGGCCGCGGTGGCGCTCCTCGCCGTCTTCACCGTCGCCGCCCCGAACTTCGGCCTCGCGGACGAAGGCGAGGTGGTGACCACGGCGTCCGACTTCTACTCGACGGAGGCGCTGTTCGTCCCGGCCGAGACGGCCGACGCCGAGGTGGATTACGATCAGGTGTTCCAAGCCGTCTACGCGCCCGAGTCGGGGGGCAGCGATGAATAAGCTCACGCGCAACAAGTGGCAGGTGCGGCTGGCGGCCCTGTGCATCTTCGTGCTCGGCTTCGCGGCCGGCGCGCTGGCGCTCAACGCCTACCGCGGGTGGGCGCGCGCGCGGGGGCGCGAGGGCGGCGGCCGCCGCCACTTCGAGTCGAGGCTCTTCAACCGTCTGGGGCTGGCGGGCGAGCAGCGCGCGCAGGCCGAGCAGATTCTTTCGGACGCGCGCCACCAGATGGACGAGGCGCGCCGCGAGTCCGAGCCACGCTTCGCCGAAATCCGCCGGCAGACCGACGAGCGGCTGCGTCAGGTGCTCACGCCCGAGCAGTGGCAGCAGTTTCAGCAGATGAAGGAGGAGGCGCGCGGCAAGCGTCGCGGCGGTCGCGGCCGACGCG
The DNA here is from genome assembly GCA_035563275.1 of Pyrinomonadaceae bacterium. GTDB lineage: Bacteria > Acidobacteriota > Blastocatellia > Pyrinomonadales > Pyrinomonadaceae > QHXN01. The sequence continues at coordinate 9,720 of DATMVI010000411.1, read as the reverse complement.
ACGGCCCGCCCTAGCCTTAAGCGCGTCGACGAAACTGCCGGGGCCGGGGCGAGTCCGCGGCCCGCTTCGACTCACGGAAGAGTAGAACGAGAATGGACAGGGTGAGGATTAACTTCTTATCCTGTCCGTTCTTGTTTTAATTTGTCCGGGGCTCGGGCGGGCCGCGGGCTCGCCCCGGCCCCTTCGGTTTTAATGATCGCCCTTTTTGGTTCGACGGTCTCTTAAAGTAAACGATGCCGGCCGCCGTGAAGCGAGCGCAGGATGGCGCGGGTGAGCACTACCCGCGGGCGTACCTGTTCATGCTGTCGGGTTCGCTGGCGTTCGCCGTGATGGGGGCTTTGAGCCACCTCGCGGGCGGGCGCGTCGAGTGGCAGGTGGTGGCGCTGGCGCGGACGGCCGTGGCCTTCGCGCTCTCGGCCGGGCTGGCCGCGGCGACCGGCGTGCGGCTGGTCATGTGGCGGCCCCTGACCTTGTGGGTGCGGAGCCTCGCCGGGAGCGCCGGCGTCCTCTGCGCCTTCTACGCGCTGACGCACCTGCCCATCTCGACGGCGCTGACCTTGAGCAACACCGTGCCCGTGTGGGTGACCCTTCTGGCGTGGCCGGCGCTCGGGCAGAGGCCGACGCGCGCGGTGTGGGCGGCCGTCGCCGCGGGGCTGGCCGGCATCGTCCTCATCCAGCGGCCCGAGGCGGCGGGCGAGAGGCTGGCGGCGCTCGCGGCCGTCGGCAACGCGCTCTGCACCTCGGTCGCCATGATCGGCCTCAACCGCCTGCGCGGCGTGGACGCCCGCGCCGTCGTCACGCACTTCTCCGGCGTCTCGACCGCGGTCACGCTCGCCGTCCTCCTGCTCACGGGCGGGGGCGCGGCCCGCGCCGCCTTCAATGATTCGCTGACGCCGATGCTGCTCGCGGGCGTCGGGCTGGCCGGCACGCTCGGGCAGTTGGCGATGACGCGGGCCTTCGCGCTCGGCACGCCCGCGCGCGTCTCGGTCGTCGGCCTCATGCAGGTCGTCTTCGCCCTCGCCTTCGACGTGCTCTTCTGGCGTCGTTCGCTCGACGCCGTCACCGCCCTCGGCATCCTCCTCGTCATCGCCCCCTCGGCTTGGCTCCTCCGCCGCTACCCCCTGCGCGAGAACGCGGTGATACACACGACCACGTCGTGAACGGGGGCCCGGCTGTCTACTTAAAAAACGAACAGCGCCCCTTCCGAAGAAGGAGCGCTGTCTGTTGTGGACGAGATCAGGCGTGCGACCCGACCTCCGTCAATGCGGCCCCAGAGGGCCGACACTTGATTCCACTGCGCGAGGGATAGTTGCTGTTCTTAAGCCGCCCTTTTAGACCACGGGGCGGCGACCCGACAGCAGGTTGATAACTAGGACGACCGCCGCGATGACGAGCAGTAAGTGAATCAGACCGCCGCCGACGCCGCCGATCAAACCGAGGAGCCACAGCACCAGCAAGATCACAAGAATTGTCCAAAGCATCCGTCTATCCTCCCTAATTTAGTCAACTGTTTCCCACCCAACCCTGTGCCGTTGACTAGAGCAACGGATATGCCATCCCCGCACCCGCGCCGCGCCGCGGCCGGCTAAACCGCTACAATTCAGCGTTTTGCGCCCCACCCGCCCGAGCCCGACCGCCCTTCCCCGCGCCCGACCACGCCCCCGCACCGTACTGATACACGGCACACCGCGCCCCGGCTGAATGCCTTCGCTGCACGCGTCGAGACGGCTTAAGAAAACAGAACCGCGGGAGGTTGCGGGCGCGTTGGCGTTGGCGTCACCCGAAACCGCCCGCGGCACTGTTTCTTAAAGTGAAACCACTTCACCGCCGGCCTTGAATGTCTTCGCGGACGAAGCGCGCGAGGGCGCGCATCTGTTCGTCGGTGAGGGTGTATTTGAAGGGCGGCATGCCGCCGCGCCCGTGGAAGATTTGCTCGAAGAGTTGCTGGTCGGTGTATTCGAGGGCGCGACCCTGCTTGAGGCTGGGCACGGTGAGGGCGCCGACCTGCGCGCCCGCGCCGTCGGGGCCGTGGCAGGCGGCGCAGTTTCGGCGGTAGAGTGAGCGCGTCGGGCTTTCGCCGGCCCCGCCCCGCCCGCAACCGACAGCCGACAAAAGAGACGCCGCCAGCGCGCTGATCAACGCGACGCGCCCGATCCCCTGCCTCGTCCGATTCATCCCCCCGACCATAACCGCCCCCTCCGCGCCGCGCAACCGGCGGGCCGGGGCCGCGCGGCGTCGCGCTCCGCCGCCCGCGCGCCCTTTGAGCAAATCCGCGAAAGGCTCTATGCTAGTTCCCAAAATCTTGCGAGCAGACAGTTCCGCGACGCTTCCGGGAGGAAAGGACGAGCTATGAGCGCGAACCGCGACACGTTGACTATCACGGACAACCGGACGGGCCGGCAGTACGAAGTCCCCATCGAGCATGGGGCCATCCGCGCCACCGACCTGCGCCAGATCAAGGCCGGCGACGACGACTTCGGGCTGATGACCTACGACCCGGCCTTCATGAACACCGCCTCGTGCAAGAGCACCATCACCTACATCGACGGCGATAAAGGCATCCTCGAATACCGCGGCTACCCCATCGAGCAGCTGGCCGAGCAGAGCACGTACCTCGAAGTCGCCTACCTCCTGCTCTACGGCGAGCTGCCGACCGAGGAGCAGTTGACGAAGTGGAAGCGCGACATCACCTACCACACCTTCATCAACGAGAACATCAAGAAGGTCTTGGACGGCTTCCACTACAACGCGCACCCGATGGGCATGTTCGAGGCGATGGTCGCCGCGCTCTCGACCTTCTACCCCGAGGCCAAGAACATCAAGGACGCCGCCTGCCGCCAGAAGCAGATTCACCGGCTCATCGCGAAGGTGCCGACCATCGCCGCCTTCGCCTACCGCCACCGCGTCGGGATGCAGTACGCCTACCCCGACAACGACCTCTCCTACGAGGGCAACTTCCTCAACATGATGTTCAAGACGACGGAGCTGAAGTACCGGCCGAACCCCGTCCTCGAACGCGCCCTCTCCGTCCTCTTCATCCTCCACGCCGACCACGAGCAGAACTGCTCGACGAACGCCATGCGCTCGATCGGCTCGGCCGAGACCGACCCGTACTCGTCTCTCGCGGGCGCGGCCGCCGCGCTCTACGGCCCGCTGCACGGTGGCGCGAACGAGGCCGTCTTAAAGATGCTCAACGAGATCGGCTCGGTCGAGCGCGTGCCCGAGTACATCAAGCGCGTCAAGGCCGGCGAGTTCCGCCTGATGGGCTTCGGCCACCGCGTCTACAAGAACTACGACCCGCGCGCGCGCATCATCAAGCAGATCGCCTACGAGGTCTTCGAGGTGACGGGCAAAGACCCGCTCTTAGACCTCGCGCTCGAACTCGAACGCATCGCGCTCGAAGACGAGTACTTCGTCAAGCGCCGCCTCTACCCGAACGTTGACTTCTACAGCGGGATCATCTACCGGGCGATGCGCTTCCCCGTGGACATGTTCCCCGTCCTGTTCGCCATCCCGCGCACCTCGGGCTGGCTCGCGCAGTGGGCCGAGATGCTCGAAGACGCCGACCAGAAGATCGCCCGGCCGCGTCAGATTTACCTCGGCCACCGCACCCGCGAGTACGTCCCCATCGAGCGCCGCAACGGCGCGGCCGAGGGGCATGCGGCCGGAGGCTAAAAGGCGTGACCCGGCGAAGGCCGTGAGCCGTCAACCGTGAATCGAAAAAGACCGGGCGCCGCCGTCGCTTGAAGTGTTCAGGCCGCGGCGGCGCTCAACGTGTCTTGTGCGATTCGCGCCCCACGGCTTTACTTCTTTATGAAATCGGTTTCCGCCGCGGAGGCCGCCGCGTGACTTCCGACCGTCCTGAATTTTTTTGAGAGACGGGCCGGCCCGGCGTGATTCATTTACCGGGGGAATCCCGCGTTAAGGGTCGGAGGTCGGAAAAATGTTGAAGAATAGGCAAGTTCGAGTCATCAAGCGCGACCAGCGGGAGCCGGCAGGGGCCAACCCGGTGGCGCCGGGCGAGCCGCAGCCGGCCGCCTCCGAGCGCGAGGTCAAGACGGTCGTCTCCGGCTGGGTCAACGAGCACCGCCGCCGGGCCGACGAGTTCCGGCGCAACTACGCCGACCTGCTCAAAGGCGTCGGCTTCTCGGCGGCGCTCCCGTCCGCGCGCGGTTAGAGTCTTTCGCTTCTCAAATCCCGCCCTCCGCGGCAGTGCAGGGTTCAAGGCAGGCTCACAAACAGAACCGCGGGCGGCGGCGGCCGGGTCTCAAGCAACGTCAAACTCCTCCGGCGTGACTTGAGGCCCGACCGCCACCGCCCGCGGTTCTGTTTCTTCACTCGAAACTTGTTCGTCCGCGCCCGCCGTCTTCCGGCACTCGCCCAGTTGCGCCAACTTCGGGTATCCTTACCGCGCGCACCCGTGCGGGGGGTGCTGCTCGACGACCTCGTGCCCGCGGCCGCGCGCAGATCAAAGAGATCGGGTGCGAGCGCGCCGCGGCCGGCCCCCGCGCCTTCTGAAGAACACCGACGGGCGAAACGTGCGTTCCGTGCCGAACACCCGACGAACAGCCCCCCGCCGCCTGACGGCGCTCGCCCTCGGCCTCTGGCTGAGCGGCGCGGGCTGCCTCCTCTGCTGCGAGCGGACGGGCGCGGGCGCGCACGCCGCCGGCACGGATGCGGTCGCCCACGCCATCGTGGCCGCCAGCGCCGAGGCGCAGGAGGTCGCGCCCGCGGTCTCCTCAGACCACTCCTGCTGCAAGGCGCGCGTCGGCTCGCGCGCGAGGAAGGCGGCGGGCGACAAGGCCGCGACCGGCAAGGCTCGGCGCGCCGCCGCGAAGAACGCGGGCGAGCAGACCGCCCCGCGCCACCCGTGCTGCCGTCGCGCGCTCCGCCTCTCCGAGCAGGCCCGCAAGCCGCACGCCGACCAACAGCCGCCCGCGCACGCGCCCTCGGCCCTGCCGCGGCCCCCGCGCGCCGCGCCGAACGAAACTTTCATGGTCGCGCGCCCGCGCGCGCCCGACCGGGCGGGCACGTACCTGCGCTGCCGGGTGCTTCTGATTTAGAAAGCGGAAGGGTGACGACCGGCGCAAACGTCCGCGCCGGCCCGGCATCAAACGTCCGCTTGAAACAGGAAGGTCAGAGATGTTGAGAATCAAGTTTTTCGCCGCCGCCCTCGTCCTCGGCTTTGCGGGGGTCGTCTACGCCGCGGCCCGCGCTCAGGACGCGACGCACCAGAACCACGCCGCGCACGGGGCCGACAAGGCCGCCTCGTGCTGCACGGCCAAGCGCCAGAAGGAAGGCGGGCAGGCGGCCGCCATGTCCTGCGACAAGGACGGCAAGGGCTGCTGCGGCGCGGGTCACCACTCGGACGCCGCCGGCACAGACGGCAAGAGTTGCTGCGTCGGCCAGATGAAGGGCGGCGGTTGCTGCGCCGCCCACAGCAAGGAAGGCGCCGAGGCCGCGGTCGTCAAGGCGAGCGCGGACGAAGGGGCCGCGAGTTGCTGCGGCACGAGCTGCTGCGGCGCGGACTGCTGCAAGGCCCACGAGAAGGCCGGCGCGCAGACCGCCTCGGCCGATAAGAAACAGGCGGGCTGCGAATGCTGCGGCACGTCCTGCGAGATGCACGCCGGCCGCTAGCCACTCCTAAACCTCCGCGGGGCGCCGAACATGTTCGGCGCCCCGCGCCCTTTTTAAGTCATCGGCCCTCGGCCGTAAAAAAAGCGAGGGCGGCGGGGAGGTGGCCCCGTCGCCCTCTACTCATGCAGGCGGGTATGAGGTCGCGCGGCGGCGCGGAGCCCCGGAATTATCCACCCGCCGCCGTATCGAACGGGCCGGTTCGGAACCTGAGTTAGCGCGAAGGCTAAGGTAGCCCGATGGTGTCAAAGTCCTTCGGCTCTACCCACTTGGTCACCACGCCGCAAGACTCTATGCAGTCCGGGCCTTTGTTACACTCCAGAGCATCGTTGCGCCCCGGGATCGATTGCAGGAAGCAGGTTCCGCGCGGCCCCTCCTGCGCGCACACGCAGTTGACCGCCAGCACGACCTGCGTGATCTTCTTTTTCCTCGCGTACGTGTTGCCGTCCGACCCCTTCACGATCTCCCACGCCCGGCTGAAGCGGACGACGTTCCCGCGGACGTTGACCCCCTCCATGTTCCGGTTCGGGGCCCGCCTCTCCGCCGAGGGGCGGCGGCCCCTGTTTCGCGCGCGCCTGTTCTGGGGGACGGCCGGACTGCTGACTGCGAGGAGGAGCAGCGAGGCGATGAGCAGTCTTTTCATGTGTCTCTCCTTTCGGTGGTCAGGGAAGATGGAAAACTTTTCGATAAAGCCGGCTTCGTGATTTAAAGGAGGTGTCAACTGTTCGCGCCCACCAGCACGAACGCGGCCCAGAAGTACGGGTGGCCCCAAGCCCTCTGCCGCCCGCGCAGCAGCCCGAGTTTCGCCTGCCTCAAAGCCTCGTCTTTCGGGAGGCCGCGCGTGAGGTTCCGGTAGAACGCCTTCATCAGCTCGGCCGTCGCGAGGTCGTTGACGTTCCACAGGCTGACGACGACGTTGGCCGCCCCGGCGTACTGAAACGCCCGCGTCAGCCCGATCATGCCCTCGCCGCGCAGCAGCTTGCCCAGCCCCGTGCGGCAGGCCGAAAGCGTCACCACCTCGGCGTTCAGGTTCAGGCGCATCACCTCGCTCATCTGGAGGACGCCGTCCTCCTTCGAGCCGGGCGCGGTCGTCAGGGCGATGCCCGAGCGCATCGGGTGCGTCTCGTCAATCAACCCGTGCGCCGCGAAGTGCAGGTAGCGCGAGCGGCTGAGGTCTTCGGCCTTGACCTTCTCCTCCAAAGCCTCCGCGCCGCAGAACGTGCGCCGCTCGGCCGGCGGGAACAGCGAGGCGATGCCGTCAACCTCGCCCCTCGTGTGCGGCAGCCGCGTCAGGTCGAGCCAGCGCTCGGCTTGAGGGTCGGCGCCTTCGGCGGCCCGTTCGGCGTCCGCGTAGACCGGGTCGCCGAAGGCGACGAGGCCGCGAGGCCCTTCGCGTTCAGGCTTCGCCTCCGCGCGGATGAGGCCGAGCGCCGTGGCCGAGGGCGCGTAGCTGACGGCGAAGCGCTCCAAAAGGTAGTCGCCGGCCGCGCCCTCGCCTCCGGCCGCTCGGCCCTCCCTCCTCAAAGTTTCGAAGGGCAGATAGAGGAGCGAGCCGTCGGGGACGACGACGAGCGCCCGCGCCCCGGCGAGGTGCGGTTCGAGCGGCGCGAAAAGTTTCCGGTAAAGCTCGGCGCTCATCGCGTTGACCCGGGCGGCGGCGCCGCGGGCCGTCAGCGCGGAAACCCTTTCGGAGAGCGCGGCCCGGTAGGCGGCGACGAGGCCGTCAATCTCCCCGCGCGGCGGCAGCACCACGGTCGAGACTTTGCCGCGGCAGACCGCCCACGCGAAAGACTTCTGCTCGCCCAAAACGAACTCGACCAGCGCCGTGTCGGGGCCCGCGAAACTCTTCGCGACCTCGTCCGATTTGAGCGGCCGCGGGTACTTGATGCCGGCGTAGCGCGGGTTGGCGCGGCGCATCGCCAGTTGAAAAGATTCCAGCTCGCTTTCCGCGCCGGCCAGACGCGCTTTCAACTCCCGCTCGCGCTCGCCCGCCACGCCCGGCCCCCAGAGCTCTTTCTGGACGCCCGCGATGTGCGCGAACAACTCGCCCTCCCGCTCCCGCTCGCGCGCGCTCAAATCCCTCGCCGGGTCGATGCGCGATTCGGTGAGGATGTCTAGGAAGGCGCGCGCGTGCCACGCCTCGGCGACCCCGAACGCCTCCTCGCCGCGGCCGCGGGCCAAGAGGAAATCTATCGCGCCGGCGAAAACGTCGTGGCGCGCCGAGACGATGCCGGCGCGCGAGACCTCTGTCGGGATCGAGAGCGAGCGCGCCTGCTCGACCGCCGCGATGGCCTGCCGGTAGCCGGCCAGCGCCGCCTCGTTGGCGCCCAGCGCGCGCTCGGCTTCGGCGAGGTAGTAAAGGAAGATTGACTCCCAGTGTTTGCTGCCGCCGCTGCGGCGCAACCTTTCGAGCGCGTCCGTCGCCAGTTCGCGCGCCCTCCGCGCGTCGCCGAGCCTGAGCCGCGCCCCCGCCAAATTGCCCAGCATGACGGCGGAGACCAGCGGCCTGCGCCGCTCCCTCGAAACCGCCAGCGCCCGCTCGAAAAAGGAGGCCGACTGCCGGTGGTCGCCGAGCGCCGCGTAGACCGACCCGAGGTGGAACATCAGCTCGATGCGGGTCAGGACGACGTTCGTCTCCGGGGCCTCCAGAGTCTCCAAGAGCGCGCGGCGCTGCTCCCGCTTGGCCGCCTCGTAGTCCAGCTCGGAGTCGAGGGCGAGGGCCTGCAACCCGAAGGCGAGCGCCCGCGCGAAATCGCCGCTCTCTTTCTCCACGACGCCGAGTTTCAGGAGCAGGGCCGCGTCGAGCCACTTGTCGTTCAACTCTTTGGCCATCGGCACGGCCTGCCGCAACTCCCGCCGCGCCTTCTCGAACTCGCCCGACTCGGAGTAGACGGCGCTCAAAGAGCTGCGCGCGAGCGCCTCGCCGCGGCGGTTCCTCTCCTGCCGGTAGAGCGCGATGGCGCGGCCGAAGCAGTGGAGCGCTTCTTCGTGCAGCGCCGCGACCCTCAGCAAGTTGCCGGCGCGCGCGAGCGCCAGCGCCTGACTGTTTCTGTCGCCGGCCTGCGCCGCGAGCGCGGCGGCCTCTTCGTAGCGGCGGATGGCTTCGCCCGTCCGCCCCGCGCGGAAGAGGGCCAGCGCGAGGAGGTTCGTGGCGCGAAGCTGCTGGGCCGTATCGCCCGCGGCCCGGCTGAGGGAGAGCGCGCCTTCCGCGCTCCGCGTCGCTTCCGCCAACTCCCCCCCGAACATCTGCCGGACGCTCGCGCTCAGCAGTCGCTCAATCTGCCCCGCCTCGGTTTGCGAGGCGGCGGGCGCGTCGGCGGGTGGTTGCGCGCGGCACGGGCGCGCCGCGACTAAGAGCGAGGCGGCGAGACAAAAGAAGATGAGTAACGTCTTCGTCATCACAAGAGGAAGAGTAACGTCTTCGACATCGCGCACGCTTCGGGCGCGGGCTACCGCGCGCCGCGGACGCTCAGGTCGTATTCGCCCACCAGCTCCGGCTTTTTATCCTTCACGCCGAACAGCTTCACCACGTACGCGCCCGGCCGCAGGAGGCGCGCCGGGACGGTGACGGCCACCGCCCCGTAGGCGTTCGGCTTCGCGCCCGAGACGGTTTCGACGAGCCGGCCGCCCCTGAAAATCTGCAAACGGTACCCGTCGAAACTCTCGCCCGGCCCGACTTCGATCCAGATGGTCGCGGCCGCCGCGCCGCCCCCGAGCGCGAGCTGATGCGCGCCGCCGCGCGCCCCCCTCACGGCGTCGAGGATGACGAGCGGCGTGTTCGCCTGCGAGACGACCGGCGGCGCGCCCGCCCGCGGGCGACCGTCCGCGCCGGCCGGCGGCCTTTGCTGCGCCAGCAGTTCGAGCTGACTTTCGAGCCTCGCGCGTTCGGACTCGCGCTGCCGGCGCTCGTCGGCCAGAGCCTCGTTCGCTTGTGAGAGTCGCCGCTGGTTGTCGCGCTCGGCCTGCGCGCGCGCCTGCCGCTCGCGCGCGAGGTCTTCGCGGAGTCCGGGCATCTGACTGAAGAGCAGCCAGCCCAGCGCGGCCGTCAGGAGCACGGACGCGAAGGCCGCGGCGGCGAAGGCGGGC
>DATMVI010000410.1:0-2431 GCA_035563275.1 Pyrinomonadaceae bacterium | reverse complement strand
CGGTCTCGGCGTCCGCTGCGGGCGCGGGCGCGCTCTCGACGGGCGCGCTCACTTCGCCGGCGTCGGCGGTCTGCTCGACGGCGGGCGCGGCCTGCGTGACTTCGGCCGGGGCTTCGTCGGGCGTCGCGCGCTTTTGCTGCTGGAAGAGGTAGAGGCCGAGGCCGCCGACGACGCCGCCGACGAGGGCCGAGATGAGCGCGAGCGCGAGCGGCCACTGGCGGCGGGCGACGCGGTGCCGCGGCGCGGCGCTCGGCGCGGCCTCGTCGGCGGGCGCGTCGAGCGGCACGACGGGCTGCGCCAGCACGGTCTCTTCTTCGTCGAAACGCGGCGTGGCGAGCGTCGCCTCCAGTTCGCCGGGCGTGTTTGCTGCGCTAGGTTCTGACATTTTCACTCCCAAAAAATAAAGCCCACAGTTTGCCCACGCCGGGGAGAACTGCGGGCCTATATCATCACACATTTAGATGGTTTTAGGTTTGGACTCGCTGTTCTTAATGGGTTGCAAAATCGTTGCGGACGGGAGGGTGCGGGGAGAGAGGGTTTTAGTCCGCGATTTCCGATTTTCTTAACGCGCAACTTCCCGCCCGCCGAGGCTTTTGATCGAGTCGTTGATGACGGGGCGGACGGCCGCGGGCGAGAAGTTGCGCTCGACGTGGAGGCGGCCGCTCTCCGAGAGCGTGTGCCAGAGCGCGGCGTCGCGGTAGAGGCGCGCGACCGCCGCGGCGAAGTCGCCGGCCGCGTCGGCGACGAGCGCCTCTTCGCCCGTGAAGTTCATGCCGCGCGCGCCGGTCGAGGTGGTCACGACGGGCAGGCCGTAGGCGAGCGACTCGCCGATCTTGCCGTTGATGCCGGCCCCGAAGCGGACGGGAGCGACGAAGACGCGCGCGCCCTCCATCAGAGGGTCGAGGTCGGGCACGTAGCCGAGCAGGCGCACGTCGGCGGAGGCGTAAGCCTCGATGTCGGGCGGCGCGTTGTCGCCGACGAGCAGGAGGCGCGCGCCGGGGATTTCGCCACGCACGAGCGGAAAAATCTCTTCGACGAAGAAGCGCACCGCGTCGGCGTTCGGGCGGTGGCGGAAGTTGCCGACGAAGAGCAGCCCCTCGCGTTCGGCGAAGGGCAGGCCCGGCGGGCGCGGGCGGTGGATGGTCGGGACGACGGCGCCGCGCGCGCCGGGGGCGAGTTGTTCGACGGCCTCGCGGTCTGCGGCCGAGGCGTACCAGACGAGGTCTGCGGCGCGCGCCAGCTCGGCCTCGACGCGGCGGTAGCGTTCGGCCTCGCGGGCCACCCCCGCGTCGCCCGTCAACTCGCTCTCGCGGCCCAGCCGCACGAAGTGCGCGTCCACCATGTCGTAAATGATCTTGACGCGCGGGTCGGCGCGGCGGATGGGCTTCAGCAGCGCCTCGGCCACCGACGGGCGACTGAGGACGGCGGCGTAGAACTCCCGCTCGCGCAGCAGCCGGCGGAAGTCCACGGCGCTCGCCGTCTCGACGCCGTCCTTCCAGAGCAGGCGCTCGTAGGCCGAGCGCGTCTGCCGGCTCAAAGAGACGAAGACGGGGCGCGCCCACTCGGCGAGCGAGCGGAGGATGAAGGCCATGCGCGCGCTGCCGGCGTCGCGGTCGGGCGCGGGCACGTGGTCGTCGAAGACGAAGATGTAAGGGCCGGGCCGGCGGTCGGCCGCGCGCGCGGCGAGGCGCGCGTCGGGCGGGTGGCGCTCGCGCTCCAGCATCTCGCGCCACTTCTCTCGGAACCGCTCGCGGTCGGCGGTCGGGAGCCGGTCGGGGTCGGCCGCCGCCTCTTCAAGTCGGACGGCGCGCGAGAGCGGCTGGTAGACGACTTTGTGGCCGAGCGCGCGGAGGCCGGAGCAGAGGTCGGCGGCCTGATACGCGTCCGACTCGTAACGCGGGTCGAAGCCGCCGAGGCGCTCGAACAACTCGCGCCGCACGAGGAGCGACGCGGCGGAGCAGAAGTCCACTTCACGCGCGAAGCTGAAGCGGCGGTCTTCCGCCGAGTGGTCGCGGCCGTAGCGCAGAACCTCGGCCGTCCGCCAGACGATGCCGCCCGCCTCTCGAATCCTCCCGCCCGCCGAGACGAGCATCGAGCCGACCGCGCCCACGCGCCCTTCGCGCTCGGCCGTGTCCAGCAGATTACCGAGCCAGCCGGGCGCGGCCGCCGCGTCGTCGTCGAGGAAGACGACGAGGCTCCCGCGCGCGGCCTGCGCGCCGCGGTTGCGCGACTCCGCGAGGCCGAGCCTTCGTTCGTTCCTGACGACGCGGACGAGGCCCTCGAAGTGCGCGAGCACGCGCGCCGTCTCGTCGGTCGAGCCGTCGTCCACCACGACGACTTCGACGTTCGAGAAGTCCACCTCGCGCAGCAGCGAGCGGAGGCAGCGGAAGGCGCGCTCGGCCTCGCCGGAGACCGGGAGGACGACGGAGGC
>DATMVI010000409.1:0-7419 GCA_035563275.1 Pyrinomonadaceae bacterium | reverse complement strand
ACGGCCGAAGTCGTCGAGCCGACGAGCGTCGCCGGGCGGACGACCAACCTGCTCGGCCGGAAATGAGCCCTCGCGGTCAACCCTCACCGCCCCCGCGGCATCTCTTCAGCTCCCGCGCGTTTCGCCGCGCCCGCGCGCCCGTGTAAAATGGCCCGAAGTTTGAGCTTTTGACTCTTATCCAGACCAGACATGAAACGTATTTCTTTCGCCCGACTCGCGACCCTTTCCCTGCTCCTCGCGGCCCTGCTCGCGCCGCCCGCTTTCACGAACGCGGCCGCGCCCGCCGCCCTCGCCCCGCCGCCGGAACCGCCGGCGCAGAGTGAGAGCATCGGCGTCAACGGCTTCTTCTCCGTAGACCCGGCGCAGCAGGGGACGACCTTCCAGGCGGCCATCGTGATGGAGATTCCGCGCGGCCTGCACGTCAACTCTAACCGCCCGCTCGGCAAGTACGCCGTGCCGACCAGCGTCAAGATCGACGCGCCGCGCGGCCTGCGCATCACGCCCGTCAGCTACCCGCGCGGCGCCGTACGCACCTTCCGCTTCGGCGGGGCCGCGTCCGAGCGACTCGCCGTCTACGAGGGGCGCGCCATCATGCGCTTCAGCGTTACGGTGCCGGCCGGCTACGAGCTGGGCGTGGCGCGCATCCGCGCCAACGTGCAGTTCCAGAGCTGCTCCGACGAGGTCTGCTTCCCGCCGACGCGCCGCGAGCTGGTGCTCCCCATCGCCATCGTCAACCGCGACACGCCCATGAACCGCATCAACCAACGCTACTTCGGCGGCGGCGGGCGCAGAAGAAGGTAGTCTCAAGCGCGGACGTTCGAAGTTAAAAGCCACCCGTCTTTAACTTCGAGCTCGGAACCTTCCTCCCGATGACGGAGAGCAGCCGGCCCGTGCGGCCGTGGAGTTTTCTGTCGCGTCGGTAGGAGAAGAAGAGGTCGGGGCGGCAGATGGTGCAGAGCGGGGCGGCGTGGACGCGCGCGGCGGCGACGCCGGCCGCGACGAGTTGCTCGCGGTTCGCGGCGTGGAGGTCAACGAGGGCGTGTCCCTCGCGCGTCGGCGCGAACAGCGAGTCGGCGCGCGGGAACTTCGCGCGGAAGGCTTCGATCACCTCGGCGCCCACCTCGTAGCAGCAGGCGCGCGCCGCCGGGCCGATGGCCGCGCGCACGTCCGCGGCCCGCGTGCCGAACTCCTCCGCCATCTTTGACAGCGCGCGAGGGACGATCTCTTGCAGCGTCCCGCGCCAGCCCGCGTGGACGGCCGCGCACGCCCCCGTCCGCGCGTCGCCCAGAAGGACGGGCACGCAGTCGGCGGTCTTGACGCCGAGGAGCACGCCCGGCTCGCGCGTGGCGAGCGCGTCGCAGCGCTCGCGCTCGGACTCTTCGTCGGGCGGCGGGCCGACGACGCGCACCCCCGCGCCGTGAACCTGCCAGCAGCCGCTGAAGCGCCACTCGCCGCCGAGCGCGCCGAAGAAGCGGCGGCGGTTCTCAAGGATGTTCTCTCGCGCGTCCTGATCGAAGCCGGCGAGGTTGAGCGCGCCGGCGGGGAAGGGGCTGACGCCGCCCGCGCGGGTCGAGAAGGCGTTGGCGAAGCCCTCGTCTTCGAGCGGCCCGCAGACGAGGGCGCGCACGCCCGCCTCGCCCCCGCGCCAGAGGAAGCCGGCGCGTTCCAGTTCGGTGACCTCCGTGATCGTCTCCATCGGCATAGACATTACCGAAATCTCGCGCGTGCGTGAAGTGCTCGCCCGCACGCCGCGCTTCCGCGAGCGCGTCTTCACCGGGCGCGAGCGCGCCTACTGCGACTCGCGCGGGGCGAAGAGCGCCGAGCACTACGCCGCGCGCTTCGCCGCCAAGGAGGCCGCCTTCAAGGCGCTCGGCACGGGCTGGAGCGGGGGCCTCGGCTGGCAGCACGTCGAGGTCGTCAACGAAGACTCGGGCGCGCCCCTCCTCGTCCTCCACGAGCGCGCCCGCGAACTCTTCGACTCGCTCGGCGCGACCCGCGCGCACCTCTCCCTTTCCCACACCTCAGAGCACGCCGTCGCGCAAGTGATTTTCGAGCGAAGAGAAGACGGGTGAGGCGTGAGTCGTAAATCGTGAATCGTCGAGACGTGTTGAGAGCCGCCGCGGCCCGAAAGTTTCGAGGCGCGGCGGCTCCCGGCTTCTCTTTTCGATTTACGATTCGCGGGCCGCGGCCGTCACCTTTGCCCGTCGTCGGCCGCGGCCACGGTCAGGTCGTTCGTGAGTTTGGAACGCCCGTCGCGGCCGACCTCGACGCGCGTGGCGCGCGTGGGGCGGCGCGCGTCGTAGCCGGCGGGGGCCGCCGGCGGGGGCGCGGGCGGGAGGGCCGGGACGTTGACGGCCGCGGCCGCCGGCGCGACGAGTTCGCGCGTTTCGTAATCGACCTGCATCGGCATCGGCAGCGGCGCGCTGTGGATGAGGCATTCGTAGCCGGGCGCGAGCGCGTGCGTGACGGCGACCCGCTCGCGCGCGGGGCACGAGGCCGAGGCGCGCAGGCCCGTCTCGGCGTCGATCTCGACGGTCGTGACCGAGGCCGGGCGCTCGAAGTGCTCGCCCCCGAGCTCGGGCCGCAGCTCGACGGCGCGGCGGACGAACTCGGTCCACACCGGCAGCGCCGAGTCCGCTCCCGTCAGCCCCAGCTCCGTCCCGTCGTCGAAACCCACCCACACGACGCAGACGAGGTTCGGCGTGTAGCCCGCGAACCAGCCGTCGCGCGCCGTGCCGGTCTTGCCCGCCACGGCCAACCCCTTCAGAGCGCCGCGCGCCGCCCGCGCCGTGCCCTTCTCGATGACGGCGCCGAGCATGTCGGTGAGCATGAAACTGGTCGAGGGCTTCAACACCTGCTCGCCTTTGGGCGCGTCGCCCAAGCCGAACTCCTCCGCCCCGCCGCCGACGCGCGCGAGCGGCGTGGGCCGGGCGACGCGCCCGCCCGCGGCGAAGGCCGTGTAGGCCGAGGCCACTTCGAGCGGCGTCGCCTCGGTCGTGCCGAGCGCGAGCGACGGGTAGGCTTCGGGCCGCGGCAGCCCGAGCTTTTCGGCGAGCGTCGCCACGCGCGACAGGCCCGCGCGCATCGCCGTCTCGACCGTCACGACGTTGAACGAGCGGACGAGCGCCGCGCGCAGCGTGACCTCGCGCATCGAGTAGCCGCCGCCGTAGTTGGCCGGGCGGTAGCGCGCGCGCCGGTCGTAGGCGAACTCGCGCGGCGCGTCCAAGGAGAGCGTGAGAGGCGAGACGCCGCCTTCGAGCGCGGCCGCGAAGACCACGGGCTTGAAGACCGAGCCGGGCTGGCGGCGCGCGTCGGTGGCGCGGTTGAGCTGCGAGGCGGCGTAGTCGGTGCCGCCCACCATCGCGAGCACGTGGCCCGTCTTCGGGTCGAGCGCGACGAGCGCCGCCTGCGGCCGCTTCCCCCCCTTGAAGAGCTTGTCGAGCCGCGCCAGTTGATCGCCGACCGCCTCTTCGGCGAGCCTCTGAAGCTCAAGGTCGAGCGTCGTGTAGACGCGCAGGTCGCCGCCTTCGGGCAGGCCCGCGTGGCGCGCCTCGACGGCGCGGTTGACGTAGTCTATGAAGTGCGGCGCGACGGCGTCCGCCCCGGCCGTCGCGGAGGCGACGACTTTGACCGGCTCGCCCGACGCGGCGCGCGCCTCCTCCGGGGTGACGTGGCCGTCGCGCAGCATGGCGGCGACGACCGAGTTGCGGCGCGCGCGCGCGGCCTCGGCGTGGCGGTCGGGCGCGTAGCGGCCGGGGCTCTGGATCATGCCGGCGATGGTCGCGGCCTCGGCCAGCGAGAGCTCTTTCAGCTCCTTGCCGAAGTAGATGCGCGCCGCCTGCTGCACGCCGCGCACGGCGACCGAGCCGCGCTGCCCGAGGTAAATCTCGTTGCAGTAGAGCGCGAAGATCTCCTCCTTCGAGACTCGGCGCTCGACGACGCTGGCGAGCACGGCCTCGCGCAGCTTACGCCTGAGCGTGCGCTCGGGCGTCAGGTAGGTGTTCTTGACGAGCTGCTGCGTGATGGTCGAGCCGCCCTGCTTCGCGTCCTCGTCGTCGCGGCTGCCCCAGCTCGCGGCGGCGCGCGCCACGCCCCAGAGGTCTACGCCGGCGTGCTCGAAGAAGCGCCGGTCTTCGATGGAGAGGATGGCGCGCGCGAGCACGGGCGGGATGTCCGCGTAAGTCAAGGCGTCGCGCCCGGCCGTCTTCACGCCCGCGTCGTTCGTCAGCGTCTCGGGTTCGAGCGTGTAGGCCGAGAGCAGCACGCCGTCGGCGTTAATCGTCCTGACGTGGCCGCGGCGGTCGAACTCGACGCGGACGCGCGAGAAGCCTTGCGACGACCCGACCTGACTCGTCTCGCTCGGCTCGATCTCGACGCCGCCCGCCTCGACGCGGAAGCGCCCGCTCCAGACGCGCCCCGGTTCGGCGGCGTCCACGTAGCCGGCGCGGCGCAGGATGGCCGCGAGCCGCTCGGCCGAGAGCTTCTGCCCCGTCCGCAGGACGCGCGGCGCGGCGTAGATGCCGGCGCGGCTCGTCAGGTAGCCCGAGGCCAGACGCTCGTCGACGACGTTCGAGTAGTGCCAGTAGAAGTATGCGTAGGCCGAGGCGACGCCGATGGTGAGGACGACGACGCTGAAGCCGGCGGCGCGGAGCGCGAGCGTGAGGCGGGGCCAGCGGCGCTCGGCCTCGCTCAAACGGAAGAGACGTGCGCGGGGCCGCGCGGGCGTCGGCCGCGGGCGGCGGGTGGCGTGAATCCTCGTGGCCTCTGTTCCCATGTTGTCGTGCCCTGCGGGCGCACCCCTCCCGCGGCGGACGCAGGCGTGCGTCCCCCTTCAGCGGGGTTGACCCGTGGCCTTTCGTGTGTCGGGAATAAATGTCTAATCGCCGGCGTATTCTCGCCCCGCCTCACCCGCCCGCCGGGGCGAGTCTTCGCGCCGACGCCGCTTCAGCCGAAGGCCATCGAGGCCGCGGCCAGCGAGACGGCCAGCGTAATCATCACCATGATGATGGCGAGCAACTGCATAAAATTGTTCACGACCGCTTTCATCGTCCTCGTCCCCCCTGCCGTGATGAAGCCTTCAGCCGAGACTTAGCAACGGCCATGCCGCCCCGCCCCGACGGCGACGACGAACGTCCTAAATGTTAAGTCGCCAAACCCTTACGCGACGACGACGACGAACGCGCGCGCGCCGGCGCTGAAGTCCGCCGCCCCGCCTCGCCCGCTTTTCGTACAAGCTCCGCCGCCGCGCCCGCGCGCCCCGCGCATCGAAACAAGCCAGACGGTTTGAGTTTCGAGTTTCGAGTTTTGAGTTAAAGACAGGAACGGGGCCGCGGGCGGAAGCGAGCGGGTTGAGCGTCGCCAACGTCAACCCGCTCGCTTCCGCCCGCGGCCCCGTCCCTGTTCTTAACTCGAAACTTATTTGGTCGCGTTCTTGTCGCGGCGGCGGAAGGGGAGCCACGCGGGCGCCTCGGGCGGCTGGGGTTCGAGCAGTTCGCGGATGGCAGGCAGGGCGGCGCGCGCGGCCGCTTCGCCGGCGGCCATCAACTCGTCGGCGCGCGTCATCTCGTCCCAGCGGATGTGGCCGACCTCGGGGCTGATGACCACGTCGGCCGACTGGCGCTGGTGGACGACGGCCGTCCGCTGCACGACGATGATGGACTGGAGCAGCACGCCGATGACCGAGGTCGGCGCGCCCATGAACTTCGCGCCCTCGTAGTTAACGTCGACGGCGACGACCACCTCGGCCCCGAGCGCGCGCGCCGCCCCCGTCGGCAGGTTCGCCACCAGCCCGCCGTCGATGAGCTGTCGCCCCTCGGCGTCCACCACCGGCACGTACCAGCCGGGCAGCGCGCAACTGGCGCGGATCGAGAAGGCCACGTCGCCCTCGTCGCGCATGACGACGGCCGCGCCCGTCTGGAGGTCTGTGGCGACGGCGGCGAAAGGTATCTTCAACTCCTCGAAGCGCGTCCGCGGGAAGCGCGCGCGGATGTACTCCTCCATCCGCGCGCTCGACTGCACGCCGAGGCGCGAGAGCGTCACGCGCCCGAGGTCGCGCCAGCGCAGGTTGCGCCCGACCTCCTCCAGCTCCGCCACGCTCATCCCCGCGGCGTACGCCCCGCCGACGAGCGCGCCCGCGCTCGTGCCCGCCACGCAATCGACGCGCAGGCCCTCCGCCTCGAACGCCTTCAGCACGCCGACGTGCGCCACCCCGCGCGCCGCCCCGCCCGACAGCGCCAGCCCCAGCCGCGGCCTCGTTTCTCGCTCGCCGACTCTTCGCCACATAAGAGCAGTAGTCAGTAGACAGTAGTCAGTAGTCAGTAGAAAGCCGTTCGGCAGCGAGTCGTTCGCGTGTCAGCGTCAGCAGCAATCACGCGGGGCGCTACTGACTACTGACTACTGACTACTGTCTACTCCCCCTCATCTGCCCCCGCCTTCGAAGCTCCGGTCGAGGAGGGTGATCTCGGCCGCGTTGCGGGCCTCTTCGAGAAACTCGTCGGTGTCGGAGTCCATCTTGGACTCGATCAGCTCGGCCTCCAGTTCCTTGTAGACCTCTTCGACTTTGGGGACGATGACGCCGGGCGACTGGCGGCGGCGGCGCGGCACGTACACGTCGCGGTAGTACTCCTCGACCTCGCGCGGCGCGACCACGGTGAAGGAGCGGAAGCGGAAGTCGAGGTACTTGCGGATGCGGACGCGGTCTTCGACGATCTCGCGCAACTGCGTCGAGTCCTCACCCAGCCCGACGCGGCCGAGCCGCGCGTAGAAGTCCGACTGCGAGGGGAAGAAGCCGATGAGGCGCGCCAGCTCGCCGCTGATCTCCTCGGCCGTCGGGGCCACCGAGGGCAGCTTCTCGGCCTCCTGCGAGATGAGCCGCTGGTCTATGAGGAGCGCGAGCGCGCGCCGCAAGTCCTCGCGCCGCGGCTCGTCGAGCGGCGCGTCGGGCTGGAGCGCGAGCTGCCACAAAAGGTCCGTGTAGGTGATCAGCTCGCGGCCGTTGATGACGGCCACCATCCGGTCGACCACCTCGCCCGCGCGCGCCGCCGGCGCGGGCGTCTGCCCCCGCGCGCCGCCGGCGGCCAACGCGAGCAGGAGCGCAAGCGCCGATGCCTTCATAAAACTCCTCACAAAAGTTTCGGGTTTCGGGTTAAAGACGGCCGCCCCCCGGCCGACGCTCAAGCGCAAACCCGCGAGCCCGAGACTCGAAACCTGAAGCTCGAAACCGCCTTCCGCCCCGCGCGGCAGAGGGCGTGCGCCGCCGCCGCGAAGAGAAAGTAATGCGCGGCGAGAACATAGCGGTACTCGGTGTGGAGCGCCGACTGCACGCAGAGATAATAAACCGGAACGGTGAGCAGGACGACGAGCGCGCGCCACTTTTTTCCCCGCGCCATGAGAAACAGCCCGGCCAGCGCGAGCGGCAGC